>JBJTJU010000147.1:0-6130 GCA_046096165.1 Phycisphaerales bacterium
CCACCTACGCGCTCGTGGCCCGCGACAAGGAGAGCCTGGAGAAGGTGGAATGGCGACGCGTGGCGCTCGACGAGGCGCAGCACATCAAGAACCCGCCGACGAAGCAGACCGCGTCGATCCGCGCGCTGAAGGCCGGGCATCGCATCGCGCTCACGGGCACGCCGGTCGAGAACCGCCTGACCGAGCTCTGGTCGATCATGGAGTTCTGCACGCCGGGCTACCTCGGCCCCATGGCGGAGTTCCGCCGTCGCTTCGCCGTGCCCATCGAGCGGCACCGTGATCGCGACCGCGCCGAGCGTCTGCGGAACCTGGTGCGACCGTTCATCCTGCGGCGCCTGAAGACCGACGCCAACGTGATCAGCGACCTGCCGCCTCTGGTCGAGAGCCGTCAGCACGTGCCGCTCACTGGCGAGCAGGCCGCGCTCTACGACGAGGTGGTGGAGGAGATGCTGGCGAAGGTGGACCGCGCCGAGGGCCTGCGCCGACGCGGTCTGGTGCTGAGCGCGCTGGTGAAGCTGAAGCAGATCTGCAACCACCCCGCGCACTTCCTGCGCGAGGGCATGGCGCCCGCCGCCCCGGTCGAGGACGAGGCCGACGGCACGCCCGAGGGCGAGTCCGCCGAGGCCGCGCCGCGCATCGTGGTGCCGAAGGGCATCGTGCGCGCCGACCGGCTGAGCGCGCGCAGCGGCAAGAGCATCCGATTGCTCGAGATGCTCGAGGAACTGGTGGCCGCGGGCGACCGCGCGCTGATCTTCACGCAGTACCGGCAGATGGGGCACCTCCTGGTGCAGATGATCCGCCAGGACCTCGACGTCGAGGCGCTCTTCCTGCACGGCGGCACGCCGCAGGCCAAGCGCGAGCAGCTGGTGCAGCGCTTCCAGTCCGAGGATCCCGCCGCGCCGATCTTCGTCCTCAGCCTGAAGGCCGGCGGCGTCGGCCTCAACCTCACCGCCGCCAACCACGTCTTCCACTACGACCGCTGGTGGAACCCGGCGGTCGAGAACCAGGCCACCGACCGCGCGTTCCGCATCGGACAGCTGCGCACCGTGAACGTCCACAAGATGATCACCGTGGGCACGCTGGAGGAGCGCATCGACCAGATGATCGAGCAGAAGACCGAGCTTGCCAGCCAGATCATCGGCAGCGGCGAGCAGTGGCTCACCGAGCTCAATACCTCGCAGCTGCGCGACCTGCTGTCGCTGCGCGGCGGCTCCGTCGAGGAGGCGGCATGACCGGCACCGGCGGCGGCTTCGAGATGCGCCCCCCGCAGAAGCGGCTCGAGCAGCCGCGGCGCGTGCGCCACGGCATCAAGTTCCGGCGCAAGCAGGGCCTCGACGGCCTGCCCTGGCACGCGGCCGCGTTCGTGGCCGCGGTCGAGGAGGGGATCCGCCCCGACGCCAAGGTGCTGGCGATGGAGTACGCGCTCTCCGGCCAGGTGGCCAACTACACGGTGTCGCCCGGCGTGGTCGAGGCCGCGGTCCAGGGCCGCGGCGTTCGCCCGTACCAGGTGCGCATCACGTGCCGGCCGCTCTCGCGCGAGGAATGGGACCGCGTCGTCGAGCGGATGGCCGGCGAGGCGGTCTTCGCCGCGCGGCTCCTCACCGGCGACGTCCCCGAGTCGATCGAGGCGTGCTTCGAGGCGATCGGCCGGCGGCTCGTGCCCGGCCCCGCCGACCCGGTGCACACGCAGTGCGACTGCGGGCTCGAGCAGCCCTGCAAGCACGCCGCCGCCGCGGCCTACCTGATGGCGGAGCGCATCGAGGTCGACCCCGTGGTCCTCTTCCAGCTGCGCGGGCTGGAGGGCGAGCGCCTGCTGGAGCGCCTGCAGGAGCAGCGCACGCTGCAGACCTCGGGCGTCTCGCAGGCGCACGCCACCGCGGCCGAGGACGACGACCTTGCGGGACTGCCGCCCCTCGAGCAGTGCGCGGCCGACTTCTGGCGCCCGGGCACCGCCCTCGACGAGGCCGGCGCCGGCGACGGGGCCGAGCACGTGCCGCATGCGCTGCTCCGGCGCATGGGCCCGAGCCCCATGGGAGGGAAGTTCCCCATGGTGGGGCTCCTCGCCAGCATCTACGACAGCATCCGGGCGCGCGCGCCGCGCTGAGTCACGCCGCCGGCGCGCCGGGCGCGGGCATGACGTAGACGATCCGCAGGCGGTTGCCGGGCGGCAGGAACTCCACCTCGGACATGTACGCGCGCATCAGCATGATGCCGCGGCCCGAGGGGATCTCGATGTTCTCCTCGGCGGTCGGGTCGGGCACGGACGTCGGGTCGAAGCCCTCGCCCTCGTCCTCGACCTCGAGCTCCACGCGGCCGCCCTCGATTGCGCACCACACCTTCACCGACTTGGCGGCATCGCCGCGGTTGCCGTGCCGGAAGCCGTTGACCAGCGCCTCCTCGAGCGCCAGCCGCACCGCGAACACCGAGGCCTCGGGGAAGCCCGCGCCGTGCAGCGCCGCGCACACGTCCGACTGCAGCGACTCGATCGCCTCGCGTTCCTCGCGCAGCGTCCAGCGCCGCTCGAAGCGCCCGGCCGGGGAGGGAGGGGACGCGGCGGCCATGGCGCTCGGCTCAGGCGGAGGCACCGAGGCTTGCCTTGGCGGCGTCGAGGTCCTTCTCGATGCGGAGGACCTTGTTCAGCTTGGTGATCTCGAAGATCTGGAGGATCTGCGGCGAGATGTCGCAGAGGCGCAGCTGCCCGTCCTTGGCGCGGATGCGGTTCATCACCGTGAGCAGCGTGCCCAGGGCCGCCGACGACAGGTGCTCTACGCCGCGGAAGCTCACCACCAGGCGCGGCTTCGACGCGGCGTCCACGATCTTCGTGAGCTCCTGGCCGATCTGCCGGATCACGATCTCGTCGATGACGTGCTTCTCCGCGAACTCGACGCGCGTGAAGTCCGGCTCGGCGACGACGCGGAGATGGCTCTGCTGCTGGGGCATCCGCCGAAGTGTACGGGGCGGGATGCCCCGCTCCTCAGTAGCCGCTGGCGCCGGGGGCGAGCTGCTGCCGCAGGCCGGGGAAGAGCGCGTCTTCCTCCTCCTGCTGGATGATGATCTCGGGACGGATCAGCAGGAGGAGCGACGTCTCGCTCTTGGACGTGATGCGGTTCGTGAAGAACCGGTTGACGACCGGGATCTTCGAGAGCAGCGTCTCGCCCAACTCGACCTCGTACTCCCTCACCTGGCGCTGCCCGCCGAGCAGGATGGTGCCCTTGTCGGGGACGGTCGAGGTGGTGTTGATCTCGGTGCCCAGGATCTGGGGCAGCTGGATGGTGGCCTCGAAGTTGGCCGCGCGGCCGCCGCCGCCGCCCGCGCCGCCGCCGCCGCCGGCGGCACCGGTGACGGTCTGCGTCGTGAATTTCGGGTTCTGGTTCAGGCCGAAGTTGACCGTCATGGTCACGTAGCGCCGGTCGCCCGAGATGCACGCCTCGATGTCGAGGACGAAGCCGACGAGCAGGTTGGCGATGATCGGCGAGAAGGCACCCGAGTTGTCGCCCGTGACCGGGACGACGTTGGCCACGTACGAGATGTTGTTTGCCACGCTGATCCAGGAGCGCTGGCAGTTGTAGAGCGTCAGGCGCGGGGCGGTGAGCACCACGCTGCGCTGGTCGGCCATGGTGGCCGTGATCAGCAGGTCGACCTGGATGTCGTCGAGGTACGTGAAGCCGGTGGTCAGCACCGGGTTGTTGATGACCGCGGAGCCGAAGGCGTTCAGGCCGGCGGCGGCGAGGGTGTTGACGAGCGGCAGGCCTTCCTGCTGCACGTTCACCGGCGTCATCTCGCCCTCCTGCACGCCGACGGGCTGCACGGGGACGGCCGAGCCGTAGGTGATGTCGCTGCCGAAGCCCGGGGGCAGCGGCGGGCTGCCGCCGGTCGGGAATCCGGTGCCTCCGACGGTGGCGTTGCCCGTGGCGGTGTTCTGGTTGACGCCGTCCCAGATGACCGGGTTCTTCAGCCGGCCGGTGTTGCCGCCGCCCGGGGAACCTCCCACCCGGCCCCTGCCGCCCGGCTGGTAGAAGAAGTCCTTGAGCTGGAAGTTCGGGTCGACCGCCTTCGCCGCCGACCACATCCGGTCGTTGGTGTTGAAGTACAGGTCGAAGTCGATGCCGATCTGCTCGAACCAGTCCATCGTGACCGAGACGAGGCGGGCCTCGATGTTGATCTGCAGGGCGCGGATGGCGCGCAGCTGCTGGAGCAGGCCCTCGATCGCGCGCTGCGCCGCGGGCGACGCGTTGACGATCAGGTTGCGGTTGAACTCGGTGATGCGGTCCTTGCCCGTGCCCTGGCCGGTCTCGGCCCAGTTGGCGTCGACCTGGTCGTAGATCAGCTGCTTCAGCTGGTCGAGGAGCTCCTGCGGGTCGCCGCGCTCGGGCTGCTCGCCGGACTCGCCGAAGGGCGTGCCGCCGCCCATGCCGCCGCCGCCGCCCATGCCGCCGCCCATGCCGCCGCCGGACTGCATGGCCTGGTTCAGGTTGAACTCGGGGGCGTTGTCGAAGTCGGGGGCGCGGAACAGGAGGTCACGCACGTCATAGACCACCATGACCTGCTGGTTCTGCACGCCGCTCTTGGTGGTGATCACCACCTGGCCGTCGCGCACGTCGAAGGCCAGCGGCTCGGAGGGACCCTCGCCGTTGTCCTTGTTGACCACCTCGCCGAGCACCTTGCGCAGCGCGGCGTCGACCTTCATGCTGCCGGCGTCCACGGTGACCGCGGTCTGCTCGGGCTCCAGGCCCGCCTCGCGCAGCGCCTTCCACTCGATCTGGAAGTCGATCTTGGTCTGGTTCTTGAAGTAGTCGACCGCCTGCTCGAGCGTGGGGCCCGAGGAGAACGGGACGGGCAGCGACGCGGTGCGCAGCCGGTTCCAGGTCGGGACGTTGGCCTCGGCCTCGCGGTAGCCGCTCGCGCCGTAGTCGGGCTCGCGGATGCGGCGGTCGCTCAGCTCCTGCCAGTCCTCGGGGTAGGTGACGAGCGCGTTGGTCGAGCGCGGGCCGGGGCCCGAGACGTTCACGCGCGGCGGGATGGTGGCGTCGAGCGCCTCCTCCTCGAGCCGCGACAGGCCGTACGAGCGGCGCTTCTGCGCCTCGGCGAAGCGCACGTACATGTCGGTGGTGTGGATCGCGTCGCGCAGGGTGAGCGCGGCGGTGTTGTTCGGGTCGAGGGCCAGCGCGCTGTCGAGCACCTGGAGCGCCTCGGAGTACTTCTGCTGCATCTGCAGCTTCCGCACCGTCATCAGGATCTCGTTGACCTTCTTGGCGCGGTTCTCCGCCTCGGTGCGCTGGCTGCTGGCGCTCTGCTCCTGCTGGCCGGTGCGCGCCTTCTGCTCCTCGGCAAGCCGGAACTGCCGCGACTCCTCGGTCACCTGCTCGATGAGCCGCTCGGCCTCGGCCGACATCGACTCGAACTCCTGGGCGCCGAGCACGTTGCGGGCAAGGTCGAGGCGCGTGCGAGCCGTGACCGCGGCGAGCTTCGCCTGGTCGTAGTCCTCGCGGGAGAGCAGCGACTGCGCGCGCTGCAGGTCGGCCTTGAACTGCGCGGTGGCCTGCTGGCGGCGCACCTCGCGGTCGGTGGACACGGTGCCGATCACCGAGCCGCCCTCGAGCATCGACTGGGCGCGCGCGCGCTCGCGCACGGCTTCCTCGTCGCCGGGGAGGTACTGCAGGACGACGGACCAGCCGTTGGCGGCCTGGGCCCACTCGCCCTTCTTCATCGCCGACTGCGCGGCCGCTCGGATCTGCTCGACGTCGACCTTGATCTCGGGCTCGCGGGCGGGCTCGGGCTCGCGGGCGGGCGGTGCCGCCGGGCGCGCGGGCGGGGCCGGCGGCGGCTCGACGGGACGCGCGGGCGGCGCCGGCGGCGTGGACGGCTCGTCGGACGCGGGCTCGTCGGAGGACGGCTCGTCCATCGAAGGCTCATCCATCGACGGGTCGCCGGCGGGCGGGTCGCCCGCGGGATCCTGGATCGGGGCAACGGCCACCGGCAGCGCCGAGGCCGCGGGCGTCACGACGCCGAGCAGGCCGACGAAGGCGCCGACCACGAGGGTCCGACCGTCGATCGCGGATGGGACGGTCTGGAAGAAACGATCGGCGGCGCGGGGTTCGCGGGACATGTCTTCTTCTGTCTCCTGGCTCGG
>JBJTJU010000148.1:0-5648 GCA_046096165.1 Phycisphaerales bacterium
GAGCGCGTAGAACGCCTCGCATCCGGCGGGCGCCTGCGAGGGGTCGGTGCGGCTGGGCACGCACAGGTAGATGGTCGGGTCGCGCGCGGGGATGCCCTGGCGGTAGATGTCGTCGAACTCGTGCTCGCTGTCGCGCGAGAACAGGAAGTCGTGGTGCAGCAGGTGGTCGTACTGCCGGTCGAGCCCCAGGTAGAGCACCACGCCGCTGCACGCCGGCACCCAGTCGCCGGCGATCCGCTGCTGCTCGGCAAGCCCCGACGCCGAGCCGTCCAGGTCGCGGTAGGTGCGCTGCACGTCGCAGTTGGAGACCACCACGTCGGCGAACATCGTCCGCCCGTCCTCGAGCTCGACGCCGCGCACGGACTTGCCGTCGGTGATCATCCGGCGCACGCCGACGCCGGTCACCAGCTCGGCCCCGTGCTCGCGCAGGATCCGCTCGAGCGCGTTGGCCACCGAGCGCGTCCCGCCCATCGAGTACCAGCACCCGTCGTCCACCTGCGCGGCGGCGATCAGCGTGAGGATGGCCGGCGCCATGAACGGGCTGGACCCCACGTACTGCAGGAAGTGCTCGGCGAGCTGGCAGAGGTGCGGCTCGCGGATGTGCTTGGCGATGGTGGCGCCCACCGTCGAGTGCATGCGCATCGCCAGCACGTCGCCGAGCAGGCCCGGCTCGCGCGTGGGCGGGGTGCGCATCAGGTCCATCACGCCGCCGAGGTCCTTGAAGAAGAACACCTTGCCGCTCAGCCGGAACATGCGGCGGCTGTACTCGACGAAGTCGATCCAGCCGCGCCCGGCGCCCGTCCCCGGGAACTGCCGGTCCATCGAGGCGGCCATCTCCTCCGGCCGCTCGAGCAGGTCGATCACCGTGCCGTCCTCGTACATGCAGCGCCACTGCGGGTCCAGGCGCACCAGGTCGAGGTAGTCCTCGACGCGGCGGCCCGTGCGCTGGATGATGCCGCGCACCACGTTGGGCATGGTGAGGATGGTGGGCCCCATGTCGAAGGTGAAGCCCTGCTCGCGCAGCACGTTCATCTTGCCGCCGAGGTGGTGGTTGCGCTCGACGAGCGTGACGCGGACGCCGCGGCCGGCGAGCTCGGTGGCGGCGGCAAGGCCGGCGAGCCCTCCCCCGATGACGATGGCGGTGGTGGTCATGATGTCTGTTCCTCTCTGGATCGGTGCGTTCGTTCGGGACGTGCGGCGCCTGCGGGACGGCGGCCGCCGAAGGCGAGCCGGCGCAGCCACGCCTGTGCGGAGGGCGATGGTTCGTCGAGCGGCGTCCGCAGCCGCGTCGACGTGAACGAGCAGGTGACCTCGCGCGTCAGCGCCAGGAGCCCGGCCGCGCCGCGGCTCGGGCCCCAGCCGCTCGGGCCGCGGCCCTCGATCGAGGTGCCCGGATGCGCGGTGGGCAGGATGCAGTCGTTGAAGGTGACGACGTTCGAGCCGAGCGCGGCCACGAAGCCCGCGTCCGACGCCCATCGCTCGGGATCGGCCGTGAACACCGCCGTCGCCAGGTGCTGCCCCGCAGCGCGGTGCGCGTCCAGCATGTCGGCCACCCCGCCGGCGGCGATCACCGCGAGCACCGGCCCGAAGTGGTCGCCGGCCGCCAGTTCCGCACCGCGCGGGCAGTCCAGGATGCACGCCGGCCGCCACGCCCCGTCGCGCGCCTCGTCGATCGCCGTGACCGAACGGCCGCCCGCCGCGACGGCCGCGCGCGCAAGCCCCGCGCACCGCGCCGCCATCGACGCGTCGGCCAGGCGAACCGTCCCCGCCGACTCCGCCAGCGGGCGGATCGCGGCCTCGAACCCGGGCAGTGCGCGCCGGTCGACCAGCGCGCGCCGCGGCGCCATGCACGTCTGGCCGGCGTTCATGGTGGCCGCATGCCAGATCGATCGCGCGGCGAGCGCCACGTCGGCATCCGCCATCACCAGCGCACTGTCGCGTCCGCTCAGTTCGAGCGTGGTCGGCGTCAGGGTGCGCGCGCACTGCGCGGCGATCTCGCGCCCGACCGCGGTGGATCCGGTGAAGACCACGTGGTCGAACCGGCGAGTCTCCAGAAGCCGCCGGCCCGCCTCGCGCGTGGCGTCCTCGAGCCCGATCGACGATGCGTCCAGCCCCGCGTCGCCCAGCGCCTCGATGGCCAGCTCGACCAGGAGCCGCTGCGACGACGGCGCACGCTCGCTCGGCTTCACGGTCGTCCGGTTTCCCGCAATCACGCTCTGCGCCAGCTGGATCCCCAGGAGCTGGAGCGGATAGTTCCACGTCGCGATCACCAGCACGTCGCCGACCGGCAGGCGCACCCCGCGGTGGCGCTGCCCGAGCATCCACCACGGCGCCCCGCCGATCGCGCGCGTCGAGAGGATGGCGGGCGCGTGGCGGCGGTGCCAGCGCAGGCTCGCCACCAGCGGCATCACGTCCTGCGTCACCGTCTCCCACGGCGCCTTGCCGATGTCCGCCTGCACCCTCGCGACGAGGTCTGACTCGCGCGCCACGATGCGCCGCTCGAACGCGGCGGCCCACGCCACCCGCGCGTCGAGTCGGCCGATGCCGGCGACCGGATCGAGGGTTGGGCGTCCGGTCGGATGCATGTCGTGGTCGGGGACGGGTTCGGGCATGGGGTGGGCGCGGATTCGCGGCGGCGGCACGCTGGTCCGCCCACGGATATCTTCCCCGAATCCATGGAAGGTGCGCAGGCGAACCCCCGAGGTCCATGGTGACCCAGACGTCCCCCACCGCCGTCCAGGACGCACCGTGGCAGCCAACCCGGACCCAGCGTCCGGTTTCGCAGGGACGCCCGGCGGGCCGGGAACGGTCCGTGGCCGTGATCGGCGCCGGCCCCGGAGGCCTGGCCACCGCCATGCTGCTCGCCAAGGCGGGCCTGCGCGTCACGGTCTACGAGGCCCATGACCGCGTCGGCGGGCGCACCCGGCTGATCGAGGAAGGACCGTACCGCTTCGACTGCGGCCCGACCTTCTTCATGATGCCCTGGGTGCTCGAGGAGATCTTCGCCGCCACCGGGCGCCGGCTCTCCGACTACGCCGAGCTCAAGCGCCTCGACCCGATGTACCGACTGCTGATCGGCCAGCCCGAGGGCGACCCGCTGGTCATCGACACCACGCAGGACATCGCGCGCATGGCGCGCCAGCTCTCGGCGATCCAGCCCTCCGACGGCCCGGCCTTCGAGCGCTTCATCCGCGACAACCGCCGCAAGCTCGAGGTGATGACCCCGATCCTGCGCCGGCCGATCCGCGGCCTGCGCGACCTGATCACGCTCGACGCGATGCGCGCCGGCCCCGCGCTGCGGCCGTGGCAGTCGCTCTACGACCACCTCAAGGGCTACTTCCGCAACGAGGGCGTTCGCCTGGCGATGAGCTTCCAGAGCAAGTACCTCGGGATGAGCCCGTTCGAGTGCCCCGAGCTCTTCTCGATCCTGCCGTTCATCGAGTACGAGTACGGCATCTGGCACCCGATCGGCGGCTGCAACGCGCTCATGCGCGCCATGGCCGACGCGGCCGCCGACCTCGGCGCCGAGATCCGCTGCGGCATGCCGGTCGAGGCGATCCGCTTCGAGGGCCGCCGGGCCATCGGCGTGCGCGCCGGTGGGCAGGAGTTCCGCCACGACCACGTGGTGGTGAACGCCGACGCCGCCTGGGCGCTGAAGAACCTCGTCCCCGAGTCCGTGCGCCCGCGCGCCCTCAAGGACGCCGCGCTCGACGCCAAGCGCTTCAGCTGCAGCACGTTCATGATGTACCTCGGGCTCGAGGGGACGGTGGACCTGCCGCACCACACCATCTACACGTCGCGCTCCTACGTGCGCAACCTGCAGGACATCGCGCGCGACGGGCGGCTCTCCGACGACCCGTCGACCTACGTGTGCAATCCGTCGCGCATCGACCCGACGCTCGCCCCGCCCGGCCACTCGTCGCTCTACGTGCTGGTGCCCACCCCGAACAACAAGGCGGGCGAATGCCAGGTCGACTGGCACTGGGCCCGCGGCGAGCTGCGCGAGCGCACGCTCCGCCAGCTCGAGGAGGTCTTCGGCCTGCGCGACATCCGCCGCCGGATCCGCGCCGAGCGCCTGGTCACGCCGGCCGACTGGCAGTCCGAGCGGATCGCCCATGGCGCCACGTTCAACATGGCCCACAACCTGGGACAGATGCTCCACCGCCGCCCCCACCACCGCGTGCAGGGCATGGACGGGCTGTGGCTCGTCGGCGGCGGCACGCACCCGGGGAGCGGCCTGCCGGTGATCTTCCTCTCCAGCGAGATCACCTCGCGCCTCCTCTGCGCCGAGGAAGGCATCGCCGACCCGCTCGAGGGGCACGTCACGCCGCTGCGCAGCGCGCCGACCTTCGCGTCCGCCGGCTGACCGCGCGCAGGTCCGCGCTCAGAGCGCGGTCCGGATCGCCCACAGGTCGGGGAACGCCGGCGTGAACAGCGTCGAGCGGAGGTACTCCGCGCCCGAGGACCCGCCGGTCCCCTGCTTGAAGCCGATCGTCCGCTCCACCATCTTCACGTGGCGGTAGCGCCATTCCTGCATGCCCTCGTCGAAGTCGAGGAGCAGCTCGCACAGGGCGCGCATGGCCGGGTGGCTGCGGTAGGCCTCGAGCAGCGAGCGCTGCACCGTCTCGTCGGGCGCCAGCGGCTGCGTGACGTCGCGCGCCAGCAGCGCCGGCGGCACCTCCAGCCCGTCGCGCACCATCATGGCGAGGAACGCATCCCAGAGCGTGGGCTCGCGGAAGGCGCGCTCGAGCACGGCCCGCTCGGGCGACCCCTCGGCCTGGATGGCGATCGCCCGCGGGCTCTTCTTCCCCATCAGGAACTCGAACTGCCGGAACTGCCAGCTCTGGAACCCCGACGCACTCTCCAGGAACGAGCGGAAGCTCAGGAACTGGATGGGCGTCATGGTCTCCAGCACGTCGATCTGCGAGACCATCGTCTTCAGGATGACGAGCATCCGGCGCAGCCCGACCGAGGCCGTGCGCGCGTCGCCGGCCATGAGCGCCGCCCGCACGTGGTGCCCCTCGTGGAGCTGCTGCTTGAACCACAGCTCGTACACCTGGTGGATCACGATGAAGAGCATCTCGTCGTGCTCGGGGCCCTCCGAGACGGGCTTCTGGAGCGACAGGAGCTCGGGGATCTTCAGGTAGCTGCCGTAGGTGATGGGGGTCTTGAGCGTCATCGAGGTCCTTGCCTGCCGGCGGCCACAGTCCCGGCGGTCAGCGTCCGATCGTCCCGCGCGCGCCCTCGACCGAGAGCGTGCCGCGCACCATGTCCCAGCGCAGCGCATGCGCGCGCGTGGGCACCGTCGAGCCGCGCCGCAGCACCGTCGCCAGCCGGCCGGGCGCGGCGCGCGCGAGGCCCACCTGCGTCGGGACGTCGAGCTCGAACTCCCCGGCCTCGACGTCGAGCTCGGCCGTGCGCACCACCACGCGGCCGTCGGCGAACCCCTTGGTGAGCTCGGCCGGCCCGCCGAGCGCCAGGCCGCCGTCGGCGCCGCGTGCCGCGGCCGCGCCGTCCGCCTCGCGCACGGTGGCCACCATGCGGTCGGCGGTCACCGTGCCGGTGGCGGCGGTCGAGTTCCCCAGGTGGTCCATCGACACCTCGCGCTCGAGCGTGATGCGTGCGGTGCGGTCGGCCATCCGCTCGAG
>JBJTJU010000149.1:0-3296 GCA_046096165.1 Phycisphaerales bacterium
GGGTTGGGGCGGTTGGTGGGGATGGAACCACTGGCCGTGGTGGACCAACCACTGGCACCCGTACTACGACCGATGGAACGGCCTGCACCATGACTGGCAGCGCGCCAACGCGCGCGATGCGCAGCAGCGGCTCGCGCAGCATGGCAAGGCGATCGATGCGCGCACGTGGGCCGCACCGCGCGGCGACATGGCGAATGCCGGCCGTGCCGAGATGCGCAAGGCCACGGACGCTGCCTCGCCGCGACGCGAGAACGAGCAGGCGATGCAGCGGCGCTTCGAGGGCGCCGCGCAGGATGCGCCCGCGGCCTTCCGCGGACCGGGCAACGAGTACGGTGGCTACGACGCGTCGGCGTACCGGCCATGGACCGGCATGGGCTCGATGTACGGCGGCAACTGGGGCTACGAGCCGCTCGCGCGGCCGAACGGGTTCCATCCGCCGCAGCAGTTCGCCGCGCCCGGCGCGTAGTGGGGCCCGTGCCGCGGCGTGAACGCCGGGCCCTACGCGACGCCCGCGGGCACCGGTTCGCACGGTGGCTGGGGCCCCTACGACCACTGGGCCGGCGAGGGCATCAACGGCACGCAGTGGGGTCGGTCACGCGACGGACGGTCGGACGACCGCCGCGGCGACGACCGCTCCGGCGGTGGCCGCAGCGGCGGCGCGAAGTAGCGGGGCGCCGGGGACCTCGGGCGCCTACTTGTCCTCGGGCGCGATGCCGAAGCCTTCGCGGTTGGGGTAGGCCGGCCGCGCCGGGTGCTTGACGGGGTTTCGCTCGAGCTCGGCAAGCAGCAGTTCCACCGCCTTGTCGAGCTGCGGGTCGATGCCGCCCTGGTGCGGGCCGCCCTTCATGACGCCGGGGTCATCGAGCACCTCGAAGTCGGGGTCGACGCCGTGGCCCTCGATGCCCCACGTGCCGTCCTTCTCGTAGAAGGCGAACACCGGGACGCGCACGCCCGAGCCGTCGATCATGCCGGGGTTGCCGCTGATGCCGACCAGGCCGCCCCACGTGCGCGTGCCGACGAGCGGCCCGAGCCTGTTGTGGCGGAAGAGCCACGGGAACATGTCGCCGCCTGAGCCGGCAAGCCCGTTGATGAGCATCGCCTTCGGCCCGATGTGGCTGTCGGGCGGCCAGATCCAGTCCGCCTGGTCGCGGCGCGCCCAGTAGTTGGTCACGGGGCGGTTCAGCATCTCGATGAAGCGCGTCGGGATCTGCCCGCCGCCGTTCCACCGGTCGTCGACGATGAGCGCCTGCTTGAAGCGCTCGCCCTGGAACTGGCGCACCAGGTCCGACTGTCCGTCGACGCCGGTGTTGGGCACGTAGACGTAGCCCACCTTGCCGCCCGACTTCTCCGCCACGTAGCGGCGGTTGGCCTCGATCCAGTCGCGGTAGCGGAGGTTGTCCTCGCCGGCCATCGGCTTGACCACGATCTCGCGTACCTGGTCGTCGATCGTGGGATTGGGGCCGACGGTGAGCGACACGGTGCGGCCGGCCAGCCCCTGGAACGACGCCCACGGGTCCTTTGACGCGTCGACGGGCATGCCGTTCACGGCAAGCAGGTGCTCGCCATCCTTCACGTTGATGCCGAGCTCCTGCAGCGGGTTGCGCGCGTCGGCGTCCCACGGCGCGCCGCCCACCACGTGGCGGAAGCGGAAGACCTTCCTGCCGTCGGGGCCGATCGCCGTGTCCCAGTCGACGCCGAGCATGCCCACGTTCACCGACGGGCCGCCGGCCGCGTCGCGCCCGTTGTAGTAGGCGTGCCCGACGTTCAGCTCGCTGATCATCTCGCTGATGATGTAGCCCACGTCCTCGCGGCTGTTGGCGTCGTCCACCATGGCCAGGTAGCGGTCGCCGACGGCCTTCCAGTCGACGCCGTGCATGTTCGGGTCGTAGAAGTAGTCGCGGAAGATGCGCCAGGCGTCGCGCACCACCTGCTTCCACTCGCGCTTGGGGTCGATCTGCGCCAGCATCGGCTGCGTCACGATGGCCTTGCCCGAGGCACCGGCCGACGCGTCCAGGATCTGCAGGCCGGCGAGCATCTTCTTGCCGTCGGCGGTGAGCTGGAAGCCCATGCCGTCGGTGACCTTCTTCACCTCGCGCTTCTTGTCCTTGATGTCGAACAGCTTGACCTGGCCGCCCTGGTTGAAGACCAGCTGGTTCTTGTCGTTGACCGCCATGCCGCCGATCCGCTGGGTGCCGAGCGGCAGCTCGATCGCGCGTGCCTCGAAGCCCTCGTAGTCGATGCGGAAGCCCTTCTTCTCCTCGGGCTTCTTGTCCTCGGGCTTCTTCTCCTCCGGCTTCGCCTCGTCCGCCTTCTTGTCGCCCTCGGCCTTCGGGGCGTCCGCCGCGGGCGCGGCGTCCCCGTCGGGCTTCTTCTCGCCGTCGGGCTTCTTCTCGCCGTCGGGCTTCTTCTCGTCCTCCGGCTTCGGGGCATCCGGCTTCGCCTCGTCCGGCTTCTTGTCGTCGTGCTTCTTTTCCTCAGGCTTCTTCTCGTCCTTCTTCGGCTTCTCGTCCTTGGCCTTCTCCTCGTCGATCTCGATGGCCCACGGGTTCTTCACGTCCGTGCGCAGCGGCACGGCGTAGCCACGCGCGGTGTCCTGGTAGGCCCACGTGGTGTCGAGCTCGCTGTACTCGGCGTTGCCGAAGCCGCGCTGGCTGGTGAAGTAGAGCCAGTCGCCGGCGCGGTCGAACACCGGGGTGCCGTCGGCGAACATGCCGCTCGTGACCTCGCGCGCCTCCTTCTTCGCGACGTCGTAGATCCAGATGCTGCCGTTGCGGCGCTCCGGCCGCGACTTGGAGTACGCCAGGTACGCGCCGTCGTGGCTGATCGAGATGTCGAAGCCGCCGTCCCAGGGCTCCTTGTCGATCAGGGTGCGCTCGCCGGTCTCGAAGTCGACCAGGTACGCCGAGCCGGTCTTGTCCTGGTAGATGAGCTTCTTCGAGTCGGGGAACCACTCGATGCCCGTCTTGAACGGCCCGCCGTCCTTCGTGAGCTGCCGGCGCTCGCCCTTGCCGTCGGCGGGCATGGCCCACAGCTCGTACTCGCCGGTCTCGTCGGTGAAGAAGGCGATCCACTTGCCGTCCGGGCTCCATGCCGGGCTGCGCTCGGCGACGGCGTCGGTGCGCGTCAGGTTGCGCGGCACGCCGTTCTCGGCGGGCGCGGTCCAGATGTCGCCGCGCGCGGCCACCGCCACGCGCTTGGCGCCGGGGCTGATGCTCGAGCCCTGCAGCTGGTCGCTCACGTCCTCGGTCCGCGGGCGCACGGTCGGGCGGTCTCCGGGGATGCGCACCGCCACCTCG
>JBJTJU010000150.1:0-5708 GCA_046096165.1 Phycisphaerales bacterium
GCCTTGGCGGCCGCGAGGTTGGCGCGCGAGCTGTCGTAGGCGAGCTTCGAGAGCTCGTAGTCGCGCTGCGACACGTCGCCGGTGGTCACCAGCTGCTGCATGCGCCTGAAGTTGAGCTGGTTCGTCTCGAAGAGGTACTGCTCGGCGTTGATCCGCTGCTGCGCCTGGTCGATCGCCTGGGGCTTCGCGAGCTCCTGGTTGGCGATCTGCGCGGTCAGGTCGTCCATGCGCTGCTGCGCCGCGGCCCGGCGCGAGATCGCCGCATCATGCTGCGAACGGAGGTTCGCGATCAGGTTCGGGTCGTTGTCCTGGATCTCGACGATCAGGTCGCCCTTGCGCACGCGCTGGTTCTCCACCACGTGCAGCTTCTTCACGCGCCCGTTCACCGGGGCCTCGATCGACACGCGCCGGTCGAGCGGGTTGAACGCGATCACGCGGCCGGCACCCTGCACCGACTGCTGCCACGGCAGGAAGGCGATGCCCAGCACCACCGCCAGCGCCACGAGCGACAGCGCCCGCGCCAGGATCCGCGTCCCGCGCCCGGTGCCCGCGAGCGCAAGCGACGGCAGCGGCACCTCGACGATGCCGTCGCCCGCACGACGGTGCGGTGCATGGCCGCTACCCACGGGCGTTCCCTCCCCGCGCCGCATCGAGGTCCACCGTCCGCGGGAAGCGCGCGGCCACGCGCGGGTCGCGCGTGGTGATCACCACCGTCCACGGCATCTGCGGGTCGAGCAGGATGGACGCCATGTCCGCACGCGACTGCTCGTCGAGGCCGTCGAGCAGCTGGTCGACGAGGAGGAGCGACGGCCGGGCCAGGAGCGCCCGCGCCAGCACCAGCTTGGCCCGCTGCCGCCCGCTGAGCGGCTGTCCGCCGGTCAGGATCGTCGCCTCGGTGGCCTCGGGCAGGGCGCGGACGTCTGCGCCCACGCCCACGCGGTCGAGCGCGCCCTGCAGGTCCGCGGCCGAGATCCACACGCGTCCCATGCGCAGGTTGTCGGCGATGGTGCCGCCGAAGAGGTCGTTGGCGCTGAGGAGCATCGATCGCTCGTGCAGCTCGCGCAGGTCCCACGACCGCAGGTCGACGCCGTCGAGGGCGACGTGGCCTTCGTCGGGACGGCGCATGCCCGCGATCACCTCGAGCAGCGCGGTGGTGCCGCTGCCGCGGGCACCGAGCACGGCGATCCGCTCGCCGGGCGCGGCGCGCATCGAGACGCCCGCGAGCCCCGGCGTGCCGTCCGGGCGGGGACGTGTCACCTCGTGCACGTCGATCGACATGCCGCCGGCCGACGCGGCGGGGCTCTCGCCGCCGGCGCGCTCGAGTCGAAGGTCGGAGAGCAGCCCCAGCTTGTCGACGGCGGCCACGGCGTCGTACCACGCCTCGAACTGCTTGCCGAGGCGCGCGATCGACGCCACCACCGCCGCCACGATGATCTCCGCGGCCACCAGCTGCCCGAGCGTCAGCTGCTGGTTGAGGACGAGCCATCCGCCGCCGACGAGGAGCGCCGTCGAGGAGACCACCTCCAGCACCAGGAGCGACGCGATCTGCCGGATCAGGATCCGGAAGTGCGCGCGCCGCGCCAGCAGGTAGCCGCGCGCCAGGTCGTCGGTCCGCGACATGGCCAGGCGCGCGCCGCCGGGTCCCTTGAAGAGCTTGGGATAGCGGGCCAGTTCCTCCAGCCAGTCGACCACCTGGTACTTGCGGACCGATTCCCGGATGCTCGTCGACAGCGCGCCGCGACCGCCGACGAAGACGATCGCGGCCATCGCGATCAGCAGGACCGCCGAGAACGCGAGCAGGAACGGGTGGTAGAAGGCCAGCACCGTGAGCCCGATGGCCGCGCCGAGCACCACGTTGATGCCGGTGAGCAGGATCATCGACGCGCTCTTCTGGACGGTGATCACCTCCAGGAAGCGGTTCATCAGCTCCGGGGCGTGCACGCGGTCGAGCGAGGCCAGGTCCACGTTCGGCAGCCGGTGCGCCAGGTCGGCCGCCACGCGCACGAAGATGCGCCGCTGCACCACCTCGACCACCACGTACTGCACCGCGCGGAGCGCCGCGCCGACCGTCAGGCAGATGAGGAGCACGCCGCCGATGGCCAGCAGCGCCTGGATGAACGGCCCGCTCGTGGCGCCGAAGGACAGGTTGCTGACGAACGCGTTCACCGCCAGCGGCAGCGCCAGGTACAGCAGGCCGGTGATCGCGCTGAAGGCGACGATCGACCACACCTCGGGCATCTCCGGGCGCATGAGCCCCGCCATGCGCGCCAGCGGCGACCCGTCGTGGTGGTCTCCGTGGTGGGAGTCGTCGTGCCCGTCGCCCGCGCGAAGCCCGTCGGCCGGAAGCTGCGGCCGCACGAGTGCCAGGTCGACCGGCTCCTCGGGCCCGGGCGCACCGAGGAAGTCCACCAAGGCGCGCCGGGACATCGTCCGCGGCAGTTCCTCGGGCAGGTCCGAGGTCCATGCCCGCGCACTCAACATCCCGTGCCGGGTGATCGCCACCCACGCCTGCCGCTTCGGGGACCACGCGACGATCGGCATCGCGTCGTCGGCAAGCCAGACCGCGTCGGCGATGCTGAGCCGGTACGGGCTCGCCTCGAGCCCCATCTCGGCAGCGGCCAGCCGCAGGCGTTCCAGCGGCTCCTGGCCGGCCGACGAGGCCATCGATGCCCCGGCGTCCTGGGAACGGAAGTCGGTGCCCGCACCGCGGGCCAGGTGCACCAGCAGGGCCACCGTGGCCGAGGAAAGGGCCCTTTCCTCGGCTCCGGACGGGTTGAAATCCATCGGCAGGGCCTGGGCCATCGAAGCCCAGCAATCCTAAGGTCGGGCCCGGCAATCTGCGGGCCGCCCGGAGCGCCATTGGCGAAATTTGCGCGTCCGAAATCACGAAACTTAGGTCGTATATTCGGATAACCTTCGCCCTCGATCGGTCGTTAGAGGAGAATCCGCCCATGAAGACCGCCGCCCTCCCCGCCCAGCCCTCCGGCAACGACTTCGCCCGCGACATGGTCGCCGGCCTCGTCGTGTTCCTCGTCGCGCTGCCGCTCTGCCTGGGGATCGCGCTTGCCTCGGGCGCACCGCTCCTCTCGGGCCTGATCTCGGGCGTCATCGGCGGCATCGTGGTCGGCATGCTGAGCGGCTCGCATGTCAGCGTGACCGGCCCGGCGGCAGGCCTCGCGGCGGTGGTGCTCGCGCAGATCACCTCGCTCGGCTCGTTCGAGGCGTTCCTGCTGGCGGTGCTCATCGCGGGCGGCCTGCAGGTGGCGTTCGGCGCGTTCAAGGCCGGCTTCCTCGCCAACTACTTCCCCACCAACGTCATCAAGGGCCTGCTCGCGGCCATCGGCGTGCTGCTCATCCTGAAGCAGGTGCCGCACCTCGTCGGCTACGACAAGGACTACGAGGGCGAGATGAGCTTCGCCAGCGCCACGGGTGGCAACACCTTCTCCGACCTCGCCGAGGCGGCCCGTGCGTTCGTGCCAGGCGCGCTGGCGGTCGGCGTGGCCTCGCTCCTCATCCTGATGGCCTGGGACCGGATCAAGTTCCTCAAGCAGTCGGTGGTGCCCGGGCCGCTGGTGGCCGTGGTGGCCGGCACGCTCATGAGCGAGCTGATGCGCTCGAACGGTTCTGCCTGGACGATCGACGCCTCGCACCTGGTGTCCGTGCCGGTGATCGGCGGCGAGGGCTTCGCCTGGGGCGACCTGCTGCGCATGCCCGACTTCTCGCGTGCCGCGGACCCGGCGATCTACCTCGCCGCGGTGACGCTCGCGATCGTCGCGTCGCTGGAGACGCTCCTCAACATCGAGGCCACCGACCGCCTCGACCCCCAGCGCCGCTGGACCCCGCAGAACCGCGAGCTGCTGGCGCAGGGCGTGGGCAACATGGCCGCCGGCATGGTGGGCGGCCTGCCGATGACCTCGGTGATCATCCGCAGCTCCGTGAACGTGAACGCCGGCTCGCGCACCAAGCGCTCGGCGATCTTCCACGGGTTCCTGCTCCTCGGCAGCGTCGCGCTGCTTCCCGGGCTCCTCAACCGCATCCCGCTCTCGGCGCTCGCGGCCGTGCTGGTGGTGACCGGCTTCAAGCTGGCGAGCCCGAAGCTCGTCCGCTCGATGTGGGCCGAGGGCAAGGCGCAGTTCATCCCCTTCGCGGTCACGGTGCTGGCGATCGTCTTCACCGACCTGCTGGTGGGCGTCCTCATCGGCCTCGGCACCAGCCTGGCCTTCATCCTGTGGAGCAACATCGACCGCGGCATCCGCGTGATCAAGGAGGACCACGTGGGCGGACTGGTGCACCGCATCGAGCTGCCGAGCCAGTCGACCTTCCTCAACCGCGCGCGCCTCAACCTGACGCTCGGCGAATTCCGGCCCGGGGACCACGTGCTGATCGACGCGCGCACCTGCGACTTCATCGACCCGGACATCCTCACGACCATCCACGAGTATGCCCGCGAGACGGCCCCGGGCCGCGGCGTGAAGCTGAGCCTGCTCGGCTTCCAGGACCGCTACGCGCTGAAGGACACCGTGCAGTACGTCGACGTCAGCACCCGCGAGGTGCAGGCCGCCCTCACGCCGGGCAAGGTGCTCGCGCTCCTCAAGGAGGGCAACGAGCGCTTCTCGTCGGGCCGCCGGCTGCAGCGCGACCTCGTCCGCCAGGTGGACGCCACCGCCGCCGGCCAGCACCCGATGGCCGCGGTGCTGAGCTGCATCGACTCGCGCGCCCCCGCCGAGCTCCTCTTCGACCTCGGGATCGGCGACATCTTCAGCGTGCGCCTCGCCGGCAACGTCGCGAGCCCCAAGGCCCTCGGCAGCCTGGAGTTCGCCTGCCGCGTGGCGGGCGCGAAGCTCATCCTGGTGCTCGGCCACACGCGCTGCGGCGCGGTGAAGGCCACGTGCGACTTCGTCGCCCGCGGCGTGGACCCGGTCAAGGAGACCGGCCTGACGAACCTCGGGTCGATCACCCAGCCGATCTCCGACGCCGTGCACATGGAGCGCCTGACGAAGGACCGCCGCGATGCCTCGAACCCCGAGTTCGTCGACCGCGTGGCTGCGATCAACGTGCGCAACATGATGAAGTGGATCGTCGACAACAGCCCGACGCTCGCGTCGATGGTCGCCAACGGCGAGATCGCCATCGTGGGCGCGATGTACGACGTGGCCACCGGGCGCGTGGAGTTCCTCGACGGGGCGTCGGTGGCGGCGCAGGTCGCGCCCCCGGCCGTCGCAGCCGGGGCCCGCCGCTGAGCGCCGGCGTCACGCCGCGCGTGCGCGGTACCAGTCGGTGAAGGTGGCGAACCGCCCGCGGCCGCGCAGCCAGTCCACGTACTGCGCGAGGCGGTCGCACGCGCGTTCGCCGTCCACCCGGCGCATGTAGCGCGGCAGGCCGCTCTTCGAGAGGTCGATGAACTCCCACGGGTGCCAGAAGACGTTGAGGAGCCCGTCGGCATCGAGGCAGCGGGCGCTCGCGTCGCGCACCACCGCCATCGGCAGGTTCTTCCACGCCAGCCAGAAGAGCGGCAGCCGCAGGCGCGGCGTGGCCGAGATCGGAATCTCCAGCAGGTCGCCCTTCGCATACGGCACGCGCGGGCGCCCGAGGTTGTTGTAGCGGCCGGGCAGGAAGATCGGGTTCTCCGAGCTGTCCCACGCGTACCCCGCGGCGCGGATCGCGACCGGGTCGGTCGGCTGCAGCCGCGGGCGGCGGAAGCCGAGCAC
>JBJTJU010000151.1:0-2203 GCA_046096165.1 Phycisphaerales bacterium
GCGCTGGGCGGCGCTTGCGCGCGGTGGACCGGTTGCGCCGCAGGGCAGCGTTGAGTGGTGGTACCAGTACTACAACGACTATTCGAGCGGCTACCTGTCGCGCGCGACCGGCTACCGCGACCCGCGTTACCCGGGCGGCACCTGGGGCGCGCGCCCCGGTGCACCCGCCGCGCGGCAGCCGAGCAGCCGCAGGCGGTTGAGGACGACCGCGTCGGTCGAGCCCTCGTGCATGATGACGGCCAGCCCCACCGGGCTCGCCCGTCGCGGGGCGCCGCACCCGCGTGCGGCTGCGCGGCTCCCGCGCGGGGGGGGCCCCGGGGCGCGCGCCCCTGGTGCCGCCCGGGTAACGCGGGTCGCGGTAGCCGGTCGCGCGCGACAGGTAGCCGCTCGAATAGTCGTTGTAGAACTGGTACCACCAGCCGGCGCTCCCGCGCGGGGCGATCGGTCCACCGCGCGCAAGCGCCGCCCAGCGCGCCGCGTCCTGCCGCGCGCGTTCGTCGGCGGACCGGCGGTCGGCGAGCCGCGCCGCCCGTTCCGCCTGCGCCCGGTCTTCGCGGGACTGCTCCGCCCGCGCATCCTCGACCGCGCGCATCGACGCCTCGCGCTGCGACTCGCGCCAGGCCGCCTCGTCGGCCGCGGCGCGCTGCATCGCGTCGTCCTCGCCCTCGGCGCGCGCGGCATCGACCGCCGCACGCTCGGCCAGCGCACGCGCGTCCGCCTCGTCGCGCGCGCGCTGCGCGGCGGCGCGGGCGTTCGCCCACCGGTTCCAGGTGGGCGTCCATGACGCAAGCGCACCGTCCTGCGCGGCCCACCAGCCCGGGCGCGCCAGCTCCCACGCCCACGCGCTGGTCCATCCCGGGCACCAGCCCCACGGGATGCAGCCATCCACCAGCATGTCGGGCGTCACGTCGGGCGCGGCGTCCGCATCGGACGTTCCGGCCACGGCGACGAACGCACCGACCGCGGGATCGAACGCCACGGGCTGCGCGAACGTCTGCGGCTGCGACGCGAACACGCCGTCGGCGAACTCGACCGCCGCCGGCGAGAACCCGGTGCCGAAGACGACCGCGCCGCCGTCGACGTAGGTGCCCAGGTACCCCGGCGACCACGCGAAGGTCACGGACGCATCGTCGGAGGCGACCACGTCCACGAAGGTGACCGGGAACGCCGGGGATGCCGGCGGGATGGACGCGATGTCCTCGGGAATGGCGTCGGCAAGCACCCACGGACCGTCGGCGGCGTCCGCCGAGAACCACGCGGCGTTGTCGCAGCAGTAGAGCCGCGGCCCGACCGCGATCACCGGCTGCGAGGCATTCACCGAGGCACGCAGCATGGTGCCGGGCACCGCCTGCCACGCCGGCGCCCCGTTCCAGCGCACCGAGCAGCGCGCATCGGCGCGCGAGAGCGACTGTGCCCGGCGCTCGAGCGTGGCGGCGACGGCCGCAACCGCCTCGGGGGTGTGGGGAACGCTCGCGCGCGCCGGCACGAACGCCCGACCGCCGGGAAGCTGCGCGAACGCGGCCGGCAGGCCGGACGGCTGCACGCGGGTCCACGCGCCGTCGAGCGTGTCGGCGCGGAACCAGCGGCCGGCAGCGATGGTCCACCATGCCGTGGGCGCGGCCGTCCGCAGCAGAAGGGGCGATGCGTCCGCCGCCCACTGCACGCCCGGGGCGACGTCGACGAGGTCGGGCTCGCCGTCGATCGAGACCAGCGCGGTGGGTTCCGTGAAGACCCGGAGTTCCGGCGCAGCGCGGGAGGTTGGCGCAGCGTCCGCATCCGCCGGCTTCACCGCGACGCCGCGTGCCACGGGTTCGCGGCCGAGCGCCGCCACCACGCCGGCGGGAGGCGCTGCGGCGGGCACGTAGCCGGCGCCGAGGGTGCCGCTGGAGACCCATCGATCCGCGGCCCGACGCACGAAGAGCGTGCCGCCCGGATCCTGCAGCAGGACGAACGGCGGGTGGGAGCACCGCCGCCAGCCGGTCGCGCCGACTGCCGCCATGCGCGGATCGCCGTCGCTCCAGAGCCCGACCGCGCGCCGGCGCACGACCGCGAATGCGGGCGAATCGTCGCCCAGGCCACCAGCGGTCGCGCCACGCGCGTCGGCCACCACCATGTCGTGCGTGATGGCGCGCCGCGTGGTCGACATCGCCCGCCCGGCGATCGCCGCAGCCAGCGCGCCGCGCTCGGCGTCATCGGCAGGACG
>JBJTJU010000152.1:0-8737 GCA_046096165.1 Phycisphaerales bacterium
GCCGCCGACCGTCGCCAGCGATGCGATCAGTGCGGCGGCAAGTCTGGGCGCGTGCTTCATGCGGTCACGTCGTGTAGTAGGCTTTGAGTTCCACGTACGCCTTGGTGAGCCAGCAGGATATGAACTCGTCCGTGCCGCTGCCTCGGCCGTGTTCCGGGATGACTTCCGGTCACCGGACCTCTCGGCGGGCAGCACGGTGCGATGTGCCCTTCTTCCCGCGCTCGCGCCGAGCCAGCCGGGGCTTGCGCCGCTGACGGGCATGTCCCTGCTGCGCGCCCTCCAGCGCGAGCTGCCCGAGCACTCGATCGTGCCTGCCGCCATCACGGCGAGCCGGATCAACGCAGCAGGCCTCGCCGAGTGCTGGCACCAGGCGGTCTCCGACTATGCCACCGGCGGGGTCCTCGACCGTGACCGCATGCGAAAGGTGGCGGACGCCGCCGGTGCCCGCTTCCTGTTCATGCCGGTCCTCGGCACGCTCTCCACCTACTCCAACAACCGGTTCACGTTCTTCGGCCTCGTGGTCAACTGGACGGTGTCGACCACCGTCGACGTGTCCCTCCAGGTCTGGGACAGCGAGAACGGGCAGCTGGTCTGGGCATCCACCGGAAGCTGCACCATCGAGGCCGAGGTGGTGCTCAACAGCCGCGCATCGGTGAACCGGGCGCTCGAGACCGCCTTCGCCGGCATGATCGAGGACCTCGTGCAGGGCCGCTCTTCGTCGGTCAGGACACGGATGGTGCCCGCGAGCGAGGTGCAGGCCGAGGCGGCAGAGGACCTCCCGGCGGATTCCGCGCAATCGCTCCAGGACGTGGGCCGTTCGTCCGCCGACGTGCACCCGCCGAACCAGGCGAAAGGAGAGAACCAATGAAGATTGCCCGCGCCGTTGCCATCGCTTCCGCCGCCATCCTCTGCCTTGCGCCGATCACGGAGGCGCAGGATTCCCCGCCGCAGGGTCAGGGACAGCGCCAGGGGCAGGGACAGGGGCAAGGCCAGGGACAGCCGCGCGAGGGCGGCCGGGAAGGCGGTCGCGGCCAGCGCGGTCAGGCAGCCGGCGCACCGGTGAACGTCGAGGGTGCCATGAAGGGCATGAACCGCGCCCTCAAGGGCCTGAAGGAGGCCGTCGGCGATGCATCGAGGAAGTCCGACGCGCTTCGCATGATCGCGGAGCTGCAGCGCAACTGCGCGGCCTGCAAGGCGCTGCCGCTTCCGCCGCAGTTCACCAAGGACGCCGCGGACGACGCCGCCAAGGCCAAGATCCAGGATGAGTACGCAAGCGACCTCCGCAAGATGATGCGGATGCTCCTCGACCTCGAGGACGCCGTCGTCGCGGGCAAGGCCGACGACGCAAAGGCGATCATCGCCAAGGTCGACGAGCTGCGCGAGCATGCACACAAGGAGCTCGGCGTCGACGAGTGACGGCCGCGGGCCTCAGAACTGCCGCAGGAACCGCGCGTCGTTCTCGAACAGCCAGCGGATGTCGCTGATGCCGTAGCGGCGCATCGCGATGCGCTCGATGCCGAGGCCGAAGGCGAACCCGGTCCACTCCTCGGGGTCGACGTTCACGGCCTTCAGCACGTTCGGGTCGACCATGCCGCAGCCGCCGAGCTCGACCCACTTCCACTCGCCCTTGATGCGCATCTTCATGTCCACCTCGGCGCTCGGCTCGGTGAACGGGAAGAAGCTCGGGCGCATGCGCACCTCGGCCTCGGCGCCGAAGTAGGCCTTCGCGAACTGCACCAGCGTGGTCTTGAGGTCCGCCATCGTCACGCCGCGGTCGACGTAGAGCCCCTCGATCTGGTGGAACATCGAGTAGTGCGTGGCATCGTGCGTGTCCGGGCGGTACACGCGGCCGGTGGCCACCACCTTGATGGGGAGCGGCCGCGTCTCCATGGCGCGGATCTGCACGGTGCTGGTCTGCGTGCGCAGCAGGCGCTTCACGCCGCCCTGCTCGCCCATGTAGAAGTTGTCGGTGGCGTCGCGCGCCGGGTGGCTCTCGGGGATGTTGAGCGCCGTGAAGTTGTGCCACTCGTCCTCGACCTCGGGGCCCTCGGCGAGCGTGAAGCCCATGCGCCCGAAGACGTCGATGATCTCGTCGATCGTCCGGCTCAGCACGTGCCGGCGGCCCTCGGCGAGCGGTGCGCCGGGCTCGGTCGGGTCGACGAGCGGGCCGCGCGGGCCGGCCGCGGCATCCACCGCGGTGCGGCGCGCGTCGAACGCCGCCTCGAGCGCGGCCTTCAGCTCGTTGAGCCGCTTGCCGTAGGCGGGCTTCTCGTCCTTCGGCACGTCCTTCAGGCCGGCCATCAGCCCCTTGATGCGCCCGCTGCCGCCGATCCAGGCGCCCTTCCATGCGTCCATGGCCTCGGGGGTCGCGGCGGACTCCAGGGCGGAAAGCGCTTCATCCTGCGTGGCGTCGAGGTCGGCGGGCATCGGACAGCGCAGGATACGGGAGGTCCTCGGGCCACCTGGGCCCCTATGCTCCGCCATCATGAACAAGCCGATCTCCACCGGAACCGGGCTCGCGCTCCTCGCAGGCGCCGTTGCGCTCCATGCCATCCTTCCCTCGTGGGCCACGCCCACCGAGCAGACCGCGGAAGCCGCCTGGACACCGGTGTTTGTGTCGACGCCGAGCGAGCCGCAGCAGGCGCAGGCCGCGGGCGCCCAAGCAAACGCGCCCATGCCCGTCGGCATCGCCGTGGTGCCGACGCCGAGCTCCGGGAGCGGCGTGGTCCTGTTCCGGCTCTGGTCCAACGGCAACGTCGACCGCCGCATGACGAGCTCGAGCAACGGCCTCAGCTACCAGAGCGGATGGCAGCCGCTGCAGCCCCCGCCCGGCACGCTGCCCTGACGCGCACGACCGCCGGCACTCGGGGGCCCGCACGCCCCGCGGCAACGGCGACCCCCGAAAGCACGCGCGCCCCGAGGCAAGCCGCGGGGCGCGCGGAATGTCACGGTCGGGCGCGGGCGATCAGCCCTTCGCGGCGGCGGCCTTCTCCTTCGCCTTCTTGGCGAAGGCGGTCCGCTTGTCCGCGTTGGCGCGGCGGGTCGACTTGCGTCCCTTGACCTGCGGGCCTTCCTCGCTGCCCACGAGCTGCAGCACCACCAGGTCGGTGGCGTCGCCGAGGCGGCGCTTGTCCAGCTTCACGATGCGGGTGTAGCCGCCGGCCCGGTCCTTGTAGAGGGGGGCCACCTTCGTGAGGAGGTGCTGGATCAGGCGCGGCGACTTGCGGAGCTCGCCGTAGCGGTTGAACTCGACCTCGTCGGCCGCGGGGAGTTCCCAGAGGCGGCTGTGGGCCGTCTTGGTCTCCTCCTTGGTGTTGGGGTCGGCCACCCACGCGAACACCTTGCGGTCGGTGAGGCGCGAGGTCAGCTCACGGCGCGCCGCCAGCGACGGGCGCTTGGCGATGGTGATCAGGTGCTCCACGAACGGCTGCACGGCCTTGGCCTTGGGCAGCGTCGTTGTGATCTGGCCGTGCTCGAACAGGCCGGCCGCCAGGTTGCGCAGCATGGCGCGGCGGTGGTCCGTCTTGACGTTGAGTTGGTATCCGGCGATACGGTGACGCATGGTGGTTTCCTTTCGGCCCGGCCGTGGATCACGCGATCACCGGGGGCTCGAAGCCCTCGGGGAGCGGCATGCCAAGGCTGAGGCCCATGTCCTCGAGCTTCTTCTTCACTTCGCGGAGGCTCGTGCGGCCGAAGGCGCGGAGCTCCATGAGGTCGTTCTCGGTCTTGGTGACCAGGTCGCATACGAAGCGGATCTTGCCGCCCTCGAGGCAGTTGCTGGCGCGGACCGACATTTCGAGGTCGGCAAGCGACATCGAGAGCTTGCGGAAGAGCTCGAGGTCCTTGTCGTTCTCGACGGAGATGTCGTGCGGGACCACCTCGTTGCCGAGCGCGTCGTACTGCACGAACGGATTCAGGTGCTTGCGCAGGATCTTGGCGGCCTCGACCATGGCCATGTCAGGGCTCACGGTGCCGTTGGTCCAGATGTCCATGACCAGGCGGTCATAGTTGGTGCGCTGGCCGACGCGGGTGTCCTCGACGCGGAAGCGCACGCGCTGCACCGGGCTGAAGATGGCGTCGACGGCGATCTCGCCGAGCACCTGCTCCTCCTCGCCCTTGTTCTGCTCGGACGCCGGCAGGTAGCCGCGGCCGCGGCGCACCGTGAACTCGACGGCGAAGTCGCGCTTGTCGGTCAGCGTCGCGACCAGCTTGTCGGGGTTGTGGATGGTGATCGACGGGTCGGCCTCGATGAGCTCGGCCGTGACCTCGCCCGGGCCCTCGGCCATCAGGCGCATGGTCTTCGGCTCGTCGGTCTCCAGGTCCATGCTGACCACCAGGCCCTTGATGTTCAGGATGACGTCGGTGACGTCCTCCAGGACGCCCGGCATCGTCGAGAACTCGTGGCTCACGCCCGCGATCTTGACGCGCGTGACCGCCGCGCCCTCGAGGCTCGAGAGCAGCACGCGGCGCAGGCTGTTGCCCACGGTGGTGCCGAAGCCGCGCTCGAACGGCTCGGCGGTGAAGCGGCCGAACGTCGGGGTCGCCGAGCGCTCGTCCTTGGTGACGCGATAGGGAAGTTCGAGTCCACGCCAGCGGATGTGCATGACAAGTCTCCTGGAACCTGGTCCGGCAGGACCTCGGGGAGGCGGGCATGCCCGCGTACCCCATCGTGAGGAACCCTCGCCTGATCGGATGGGCGTGGCCGCTGCCGGTGCCGGCCATGCCCTCCTGCTGTGGCGGAGGGACGTGATTCGTGCCGCGTCAGACGCGGCGCTTCTTGGGCGGACGGCAGCCGTTGTGCGGGATCGGCGTGCAGTCCTCGATCTGCGTGACCTTCAGGCCGGCGGCCTGCAGGGCGGTGACGGCGCTCTCGCGGCCCGGGCCGGGGCCCTTGACGCGCACCTCGACCTCCTTCATGCCGAGGCGGCGCGCCTTGCCGGCGGCCTTCTCGCTGGCGCGGCTGGCCGCGAAGGGCGTGCTCTTGCGCGCGCCCTTGAAGCCGACGCTGCCGGCCGAGTCCCACGAAATGGTCTCGCCGTTGACGTCGGTGATCGTCACCATCGTGTTGTTGAAGGACGCGTTGACGTGAACGACGCCCTTCGTGACGCTCTTTCGGACCTTCTTCTTGCTTGCCATGGCGGTGTGCTCCTAGTTGGGGCGATCAGCCCTTCACGCCCTTCTTGCCCGCCACCGTCTTCTTGCGGCCCTTGCGGGTGCGCGCATTGGTCCGGGTGCGCTGCCCGCGGACGGGCAGGTTCTTGCGGTGACGCTCGCCGCGGTAGCTCTTGGTGTCCTTCAGGCGCTGGATGTCCTGCTGGATCTGCCGGCGGAGGGCACCCTCGACCGGGTAGTTGGCGTCGATCTCGGCGGAGATCGCGGCCAGCTCCTTGTCGTCGAGCGTGTTGGCGCGGCGCTCCCCGTCGATCCCGCACTTGGCGAGGATGTCGTCGGAGTTCTTCGGGCCGATGCCGTAGACGTAGCGGAGCGAGAAGCGGATCTTCTTCTTCTCGGGGATGTCGATGCCTGCGATGCGGGGCATGGTTCGTTCCTCGTGGGGTTCAGCCCTGGCGCTGCTTCAGGCGCGGGTTCTTCTTGTTGATGACGAAGCGCTTGCCCTTGCGGACGACGATCTGGCAATCCATGGTTCGGCGCTTGATGCTGCTGCGGACCTTCATGGCGTTTCCTGTGTGGGGACGGTGGTTCGTTTCGGGTTCAGAAGCGGTAGACGATGCGGCCCTTGGTCATGTCGTAGGGGCTCAGCTCGATGGTGACCTTGTCGCCGGGAAGGATGCGGATGAAGAACTTTCGCATCTTGCCGCTGACGTAGGCCAGGATCTCCTGGTCGTTCTGGAGCTTCACCCGGAACATCGCGTCCGGCAGGGCTTCCACGACCTCGGCATCGAGCGTGATCTTGTCTTCCTTCGCCATGTGGTGGATCAGCCGGTGCGGCTGCAGCCTCCGTCGTTCGGGACCAGGTCGGCTGCGGCGCGGGCGCCCGCGCGGCGGGTGAGGATCCGGGGACCGTGCCGCGTGACGGCGACGGTGTGCTCGACGTGGGCCACCACCAGCCCATCGGCGGCGCGGACGGTCCAGCCGTCCGAAGCCACCTCGACGGGCACGTGCGTGGCGTTGCCGGCGGCATCGACGGTGCCGCGCGCGCCCATCACCAGGATGGGCTCGACCGCCAGCACCATGCCGGGAAGCAGCGTGAAGTCGCGGCGCTCGCGCAGGCCGGGCGTGACGAGCGACGGGGCCTGCGGGGCCTCGTGCGCCGCACGGCCGATGCCGTGCCCGTGCCAGCCGTCGACCACGCCGTGGCCGCGCCCGAACGCCACGCGCTGCATGGCGGCGGCCACGTCGCTCCAGGCGCAGCCGGGCTGCATGCGCGCGATGCCGGCGTGCAGGGTCTCCCACGCCGCGGCGACGAACGCGGCGGCCTCGGCGCACTCGGCGCCCGGCACCACCACGCTCACCGCGGCGTCCGCGCACCAGCCGTCGATGCGCGCGCCGACGTCGATCTTGACCAGCTCGCCCGCGCGGAGGACGCGCGCCCCGGGGATGCCGTGCACGGCCTCGTTCGCCACCGACACGCAGGCCGCCGCGGGGAACGCGGGGCCGCCGTTCGGGTTCGGGCAGCCGACGAAGGTGGGCTCGGCGCCCGCGGCCTCGAGCGCCGTGCGGGCGGCGCGCTCGAGCTCGGCCGTGGTCGCGCCCGCGCGCACCGCGGCGCTCGCTGCGTCGAGGGCCAGCGCGACGGCGGACCCGGCGCGCTCGATGGCGTCCATCTCGGCCGCCGTGCGCAGCGACATCTCGCCGTGCCGGAGGGCACGGGCGGACGCGGCGCGGTCGGCGACGGCGAAGGCGGCCATGGTCAGGTCACGCTCCTCATGCGGGCGCCGCGCGGGTCGGCGCCCTGCCCCAGGAAGCCGGCGTAGTTGCGCATCACCAGGTTGGCCTCCAGGCGCTGGATCAGGTCCAGGCCCACCGAGACCACGATGAGGAGCCCCGTGCCGCCCAGGAACTGCGCGACGTCGAAGGGGATGCCCATCGCCTGCGTGACGAGCGTCGGGATCACCGCGATCAGCGCCAGGAAGCCGGCGCCCACGTAGGTGATTCGGTTCAGCACCGTCGAGAGGTACTCCGAGGTGCGCGGGCCGGGCCGCAGGCCGGGGATGAAGGAGCCGTGGTCCTTCAGCTGCTTGGCCATGTCGTCCGGGCTCATCTGGACGGTGGTCCAGAAGTACGCGAAGAAGTAGATCAGCGCGATCTCGCCGACGATGTACGGGAACGTGCCGATCATCGTCTCGCGCGCCAGGAACCCGGTGACGCCCTTCCACCACGAGTCCTGCGCCACCGCGTTGTCCCACGCGCCGGCGAGGGCCGACGGGAAGATCATCAGCGAGCTGGCGAAGATGATGGGCATCACGCCGGAGTGGTTGATGCGCAGCGGCAGGTAGTGCTTCTGCCCGCCGTAGACCTTGCGGCCGCGGGTGTGCTTGGCCTGCTGGATCGGGATGCGCCGCGTGGCCACGGTCATCAGCACCGCGCCCGCGGTGATGGCCACGAAGCTCGCGATCAGGACGGCCAGGCCGGCGATGCCGATCTTGCCGGGCTCGGCGCCCTGGCGGGGATCGAAGTTCGCCACCACCCAGCCGATGGCGTTGGGCATGCGGCTCAGGATGCCGGCGGTCAGGATGATCGAGACGCCGTTGCCGATGCCGTACTTGTCCACCTGCTCGCCCAGCCACATCAGGAACAGGCTGCCGGCGGTCAGCGTGGCGATGCCCACCACGTAGAAGATCACCGTGTTGGGGACGTTCTGCAGGAAGAGCGGCTGCACCAGGTTGGAGCCGCGCAGGTAGTTGAGCCAGATCCAGCCCTGGACGAAGCAGAGGCCCACCGTGAGGTAGCGCGTCCACTCCATCAGCTTCTGCTGGCCGGACATGCCCTCCTTCTTCAGGTCCGCCAGGGGCGGGTACACCGCGCCCAGCAGCTGGAAGATGATGGAGGCCGTGATGTAGGGCATGATGCCCAGGCCGAAGATCGTGCTCTGCCCGAGCGAGCCGCCCGAGAAGATGCTGGCGAACTGCAGCAGGCGGCCGAAGCCGCTGGCGTTCTGCGACGCCGTCTTGGCCGCCTCCACGAGCGCCGACTGGTCGACGCCCACCACCGGGATCCAGAAGCCGATCCGGTAGATGGCAAGCACGCCCAGCGTGAACAGCACGCGGTTGCGCAGCTCGGGGATGCGGAAGATGTTGGCGAACGCCTTGAACATTCAGCTTGCTCGGTTCACTCGGCGACCTTCGCGGTGCCGCCGGCCTTCTCGATCTTCTCCTTGGCGCTCGCGGAGAACTTCGCCGCGACCACCGTCAGCTTCTTGCCCAGGTCCCCGTGGCCGAGGACCTTCAGCGGCAGCGTCGCGTCGGGCACCAGGCCCAGCTTCGCGAGCGCGGCGATCTCGACCGTCGCGCCGGCGTCGAAGTGCTTGCCCAGCACCTGGACGTTGACGACGTGGAAGAGCGTGCGGAAGCCGTTCTTGAAGCCGCGCTTCGGGAAGCGCCGCATGAACGGCGTGGCGCCGCCCTGGTAGCCGGGACGGCTGGTCCAGCCGGCGCGGCTCTTCGCGCCCTTGTGGCCGCGGGTGCTGGTGCCGCCGATGCCGCTGCCCTCGCCGCGTCCGACGCGCTTGCGGGGGCGGTGCTTGCCGACGACCTTGGTGATGTCATGGATCATCATG
>JBJTJU010000153.1:0-2928 GCA_046096165.1 Phycisphaerales bacterium
TCCGTCCAGTCCTCGCCGGAGTGCTGCGCCAGCACGGCGTCGTACTCGACCGAGGTGCCGCTGCGGTCGGCGGCCGCGCGGATCGCGTAGGCGGGCGCCCAGCCGGCGCGGTCGACGACGTAGGTGAGGTCCAGTTCGAGCGCGCACGCCGACGGCGCCGCCAGGCGGACGACGGACGTGCGCTGCGTGCGGTCGGCACGGCCGCGCTGCGCCACCGCCGCCTCGAGCGCCGCCACCTCCCGGCCGATCGCGTCCGTCCGCTCGGCGAGCGCGCGGGATTCATCGAGGAGCTTCGCCCGCTGCGAGCGCACCCATCCGACCTGCTCGAGCGCACGTGCCGGGTCGGCCGTCGCGGTCCCGCCCTCGGCCGTCGCGTTCGCCGCGGCCCGCACCCCGACCTGGTCGATGCGCGCGGCGCGCTGCTCGAGCTGTGCGCGGTCCTGCGCCGCCTCGGCCTGCCGGCGCTTCGCGTCCTTCAGCTTGGTGGCGAGCTCGACGCCCTCGGGGCTTCCCGCGAAGTCGATGCCGGGCGCCTCCTCGTACTCGACGGCAAGGAGGCGCGGAGCCTCGCCCGATGATCCGGCCGCCGCGCGGACGCGCGCCTGGACCTGCGCCGGGTCGACGCCGGCCGGGAGCCCCGTGACCCGCACCGTCCAGAGCCCCTGCGGCAGGTCGCGGCGGATGGCGCGCGTCACCGCGGCGCCGCGCGGGTAGAGCACCACGCGCTCGATGCGTCCGGCGTCCGACACCACCTGCGGCTCGGGGTCCTGCGCCCAGGCACGCGGGGCGAACATCGCCACGAAGGCGAGGGCGGCAGCGGCGGTCAGTCGGCTGAATCGTGCGGGCACGGCGATCCTCCGCCCGCGGAGGCTATCTCACGGCCGGAGTCGGCTTTCCCGGTTGGTCGGCCCCGTGGCCACCCTCGCCGCGGTTCAGTCGAAATCCTCGAGCGCCGCCCGGGTGCCGGCCCGCGCCAGCAGCTCGGCGGCCCGCGCCGCACCCGGCGCGTTCGACTGCCGAAGCCCGTCCACCAGGCGGCGGGTCTCGTCGCGCTTGCGCAGGTAGCGAAGCGACAGGGACGCCATCGCCTCCGGCGCGATGCCCTGCAGGAAGCTCGTGCCCTCCCGGTAGACGATGCCCGACGCCAGGCGCTTGGCGACCATCCAGTCGAGGTAGGCCTGCGGGATGCCGGTCCAGAGCCGGTCGCCGACGGTCTCCTGCAGCTTGGCCGGCAGGTGCTCGCGCACGATCTGCCGCGCGAGCTCGCGGTCGGCGGGGCCCCAGCGCTCCATCGACGCACGGATGGCGTCGGCGGCATCGTTGATCACCTTCGAGAGCGTGGTCGACAGCTCGGTGAGCGGCACGCTCGGGTGCCGCCGCCCCTCGGCCATCAGGAGCTCCGCCTCGGCGCGGGCGAGCTCGCGCAGCTTCTCGAGCACCTGCTCGACGAACTCGGCCTTGATCGCCAGGAACGACTTCTCGTCGAGCAGCATGCTCGCGCCGATCTCGTAGCTCGAGCAGATCACGCCGCACTTGTTGGCGCTCGAGTCCTTGAAGATCAGGCAGCCGGCCTTGGAGAGCTCGGCGCGCGCGACCGGGGTGAGGAAGAGGTTCGCGCCCTCGACGATGATCGGGCTCGAGGGCTTGCCGTCGGCGGTCAGGTAGTCGCGCCAGTTGGTCTCGTTGATGGTGGCCGGGCGGCCCCCGCCCGGGACGAACGCGTCGGTCACCAGGCGATTGTGCAGCGTGTTTCGCAGCGGCGCGCCCTCGGGGCTGTCCACCCCGACGATGCGGCCCTTCCTCGAAAGCTTCGAGGGGTCGAAGCTCGCGATCGGCAGCGCCTCGCGGAAGAGCCGCAGCAGCTCGGCGTGGTCGAGCCCCTCGGGGTCCTCGCCGACGCCGCTGCCGTCGGCGATGCCGACGATGCGGGCGTTGGTGCCGTAGTCGCGGTTCAGGATCCGGATCATGTTGCCCGCGACGTCGCCGTCCGGGCCGCCGGTGATCTTCACCGTGAAGGGCCGCTTGCGCGGGTCGATGCCGCGGGCACGCAGCGCCACCTCCAGGAAGACGTTCACGCCCTCGCTGGTGACGCCGTAGACCTTGTGGTTGATGCCGGCGCCGGGCTTCGAGCTCATGAACGCGTCGGGCAGCGCGTACTTGCGCACCCGGGCGCGCGTCACGATCCACTCGATGTGCGCCGGGGTGATGTTCTCGTCCGGCCCGAGGTAGACGAGCTCGCGCGTGCCGAGCCGGTCGACCACCGACGCGCGCGTCGCCGGGTCGTCGGTGATCAGGTCGAGGAGCGCGTCCACGAAGCTCTTCACGCAGCGCGTGACGTCGCTCTCGGGCTCGAGCAGGATGGCCGCCTTGGCGCCGCCCTCCGGGATGTCCTTGTTCTTCTGCTGCTGCGCCCACGACAGCCCGTAGACCTCGTCGAACACCCGGTCGCGCTCGCGGGCGTGCTGCGCCGCGGAGGCCGGCTTGACCACCCGCAGGCCGCCCCGGGCGATCTCCTTGAACCGGTTGTGGAAGCCGAAGTAGCCGCGGCCGAACACGAAGAACGTCCCGTAGGGAAGCTCCGGCCGCCGGTCGTTCCGGAGGTACGCGGGATCGATCCGCAGCGAGAGGCCGAAGCGCTGCCGCACGAACCAGTTGGTGCGGTAGGTGCAGTCGACCGCTTCCAGCATGGACCCGATCACCGCCGCGGTGCCGTCCGGGTCCTCCTTGGCCGACACCTCGGCGCGCAGCGCCGACGCGCGCGCGGCGTAGTCCCGGTCGCCGAGCGGGCCGGCCGGGTCGAATCGCGCCAGGCACAGCGCCACCCGGCGCCGGACCAGCGGCATCTCCTTCTCCGCGGCGGCCACGATGCGCTCCAGCGAGAAGAGCAGGCGATCCCGGTGCACCAGGCGCTGGTGCGCCAGCGTGCAC
>JBJTJU010000154.1:0-4288 GCA_046096165.1 Phycisphaerales bacterium
GCCGACGTGCTGGCCGCGCTCAACTTCAGCTACTTCATCTTCAAGTCGCGCGAGGCGCTGGTGGGCTACTTCCGCGCCGCGTTCGCGAACCTCCGCCCCGGCGGGCTCATGGTGCTCGACGCCTACGGCGGCCATCAGAGCTTCTCGGTGCAGAAGGAGGAGCGCGACCTCGACGGCTTCATCTACGTGTGGGACACCGAGCGCTACAACCCGATCAACGGCGACGTGCTCAACCACATCCACTTCCGCTTCCCGGACGGCACCGAGATGCGCCGCGCCTTCACCTACGACTGGCGGCTGTGGACGCTCGCCGAGATCCGCGAGGCGCTGGTGGACGCCGGCTTCGTGCGCCCGACCGTCTACTGGGAAGGCACCACCGACGAGGGCGAGGGCGACGGCGTCTTCCGCCGCAAGGCCGTGGGCGAGGCATGCGAGGGCTGGATCGCCTACCTCGTGGCCGAGCGGCCGGCGCGCGGGCGGCAATAGGATGGCACCGATGCACCCCGCCTCGGAGCGCCTTCCCGCCGTCCCCGCGTCGATGGCGGGGCTCCTCGACGAGGTGGGGCGCGCGTTCGAGCGCCAGCTCTCGAGCGACATGCCCTCGGTGAACACGCTCTGCCGGCACGTCGAGCGCTACCGGGGCAAGATGCTGCGCCCGATGATGGTGTTCATGTGCGGCCAGGCCTTCGGGGACGTGGGCCGCAGCCACGTCATCGTCGCCGCCACGTGCGAGATGATCCACATGGCCACGCTCGTCCACGACGACGTGCTCGACGAGGCCGAGGTCCGCCGCCGCGGGCACACCGTGAACCACCTGCGCGGCAACGAGGTCGCCGTCATGCTCGGCGACTACCTGATCTCGAACGCCTTCCACCTCTGCAGCCAGGCGGGCGACCCGGCGCTCAACCTGCGCCTGGGCGAGGTCACCAACACGCTCTGCGAGGGCGAGCTGGTGCAGCTGAGCCACCGCGACGACCTGTCGCTCGACGAGCCCACCTACTTCGAGATCGTCCGCCGCAAGACCGCGGTGCTGATCGGCGCCTGCTGCGAGCTCGGGGCGATGCTCTCGGGCGCGCCGCGGCCGGCGGTCGACGCGCTGCGCCGCTTCGGCGAGGGCCTCGGCGTCGCGTTCCAGATCCAGGACGACCTGCTCGACCTCGAGGGCCGCGAGGAGGTCGTGGGCAAGAGCCTGGGGCGCGACCTCGAGAAGGGCAAGCTGACGCTGCCCCTCATCATCCACCTCGCGCGGCCGGACGGCGAGGCGCGCGAGCGCGCGATCGCGGCGATCCGCGCGCGCGACGGCGCGTCACTGATCGCCGAGCTGTCACGCGAGGGGTCGCTGGCCGCGGCGCGCCGTCGCGCCGAGGAGCTGGTGGCCCGTGCCCGCGCCGAGCTCTCGCACGTGCCCGCCGGCGCCGCGCGCGACGCGCTCGATGCCGCGGCGCTCGCGGTCGTTCACCGGGACTTCTGAGCGTCCTTCGTGGCGTCCTTCGCCGCGGCCCAGCCGCGCGTGGACTTGCCGGCCGCCGGCTTCGAGAGCGCACGGTTCGCCGCGACCAGCTTCTCGAGGTCCGCTTCCTGCAGCGTCATCGGGTGGCCCTGCCAGCGGATCACGCCGTCCGGCGAGGCGATCGCCATGTGGGGGATGCCCTTCACGCCGAAGAAGCGGTTCTTCAGGCCGCCGGAGGGGTCGAGCGCCAGCGAGTACGCGAAGTCGGCGGGCGCCTTCTTCAGCTTCTTCATGCCCGCGGCGAAGGCGCCCGGGGCCTCGTCGCTGATCCCCACCACCAGCACGTCGGTGCCGTACTTGCGCGCCAGGTCGTTCAGGTGCGGGATCGACTGCACGCACGGCCCGCACCATGTGGCCCAGAAGTCCATCGCCACCAGCCGGCCGGCCGGGTCGGGCGCGGGCGTGATCCAGGTCTGCACCTTGAAGGCGGGCATCGTCTTGCCGCGCATGTCCTGCGCGTTCTGCACCGGGCTCAGGAACTCGGGCCACGCGGTGGGCGCGGGGGCGTCGCCGCCCGCCTCGCCGGCCGCGCCGGCGGGCGCCGGCTTCTCGCTCGCCATGATCGAGTCGTCGACCTCCTCGGCAAGCAGCTCGGGCACCTTCGTCTTGAGGCCGAGCTCCGACAGGCCCACGTAGCGCACGGCGCCGGTCTTGTCGACCACGATGTTGACGGGCTTCTTCCAGATGCCGAGCGCATCGCACCACTCGCCCGACGCATCGACGGCGACGAGGCAGGGCGGGTTCGCCTCGAGCGTCTCGTCGGCGCGGTCGGCGCCCTCGGGCGTGTGCACGCCGAGCAGGATCGCGCCCTCGGGCAGCGCCTTCTTCGCCTTCTCGAGCTGTGCGCGCACGTTCGCCTTGCCGCCGACGCTCTGGATCACGGTCACCTTGCCGCGGAAGTCGGCGCGGCCCATCGCGTCGCCGCCGATCCACTTCAGGGCGTCCGGCGGCATCGGCACCACGTAGCCGACGTTGGCCTGGAGCGCCTCGCGGTCCTCCTTGTCGAGCTTCTCGTAGAAGCGCGACTCGGCCTTGTCCTTCGCCGCCTTCTCCTTCGCGTCCGGGTCCTTGGCCGCGGGCGGCGCCGGCGGCGGCGCGGACTTGCCGGGCCTGCCGTACTGCGCCTGGGCCCCGGGGGCCAGCCCCAGCGAGGCCAGTGCGACGATGGTCCAGGCGGTCGTGGAACGCGTCAGCATCGCTCCGATGGTACCCCGCGTCGCGCGGGGAACGGCACCGCCACCATGGGTGCTCAGCGGCACACCGGCAGCGCCATGGTGTCGATCAGGCGCACCGTGTCGAGCCGCGCGGCCACCAGCCCGCGCGTCGGGCGCTCGAAGCCGCCCACCGGCATCAGCGTGCGGGCGTCCCGCACCACCGCATAGTCGACCGCCAGCCCGTGGTCCGCGAGGGTCTCGCGCATCAGGCGCTCGGCGGTCGCGGGCTGCTGCGCGCTCGCGGCCACCTGCAGCGCGCGCACGAGGCCGAGCGCCTGCTCGCGCTGCTCCGGCCGCAGGTAGCGGTTGCGGCTGCTCATCGCCAGTCCGTCCGGCTCGCGCACCGTGGGCGCGACCTCCATCGCCAGCCCCGGCCAGCGCTCGGGCAGGGCGGCGACCATCTCGTCGAGCACGCGCCACTGCTGCCAGTCCTTCTCGCCGAAGATCGCCTGCGACGGCTGCGTGAGGTCGAAGAGCCGCGCCACCACCTGGCAGACGCCGCCGTAGTGGCCGGGTCGGCACGCGTCCTCCAGCCCAGGCGCCGTCGCCACGGCCGGCAGGCCGATCGCCGCGGCCTCGGCGCGCGCAGCCGCGAGGCCGCGCGGGGCGTTCGCCGCGGGCGGGGGCGCGAACACGGCGTCGGCGCCGGCCGCGCGCGCGATCTCGACGTCGGCGTCGAGCGTGCGTGGGTAGCGCGCGAAGTCCTCGTGCGGCGCGAACTGCGGCGGGTTCACGAACACGGTGACCACGACCGGGCGGCCGCGGCCGGCGGCGCGGCGCACGAGCGACGCGTGCCCGTCGTGCAGCGCGCCCATCGTCGGCACGAGCGTGCATCCCGCGAACGGGGCAAGGTGGTCGGCGTCGTGCACGAGCCGCATGGCGGGGCGGAACCATACCGCTCGGCCCGTTCGGAGCCGCGGGGCGGGTCCGCCGCCACCCGGTCCGGAGACGCGGACCGAGATGTCCGAGAATTCGAAGAACTTTGTTCCGTGGATCGCTTCAATTTGTGGCCGGGGCTTCCTACACTGCAGGACGCGGCGTGCTTTCGATCTGCACCGAGGGCTCCGGGAATCCCCCCGGCCCCGGGCGTCGAACCCGCTGGCTCAATCCATGGCACCCAAGCTCCCCATCTACTTCGACAACGCCGCCACCACCCGGTGCGACCCCCGGGTCGTCGAGGCGATGCTGCCCTACTTCAGCGAGAAGTTCGGCAACGCCGCCAGCCGCAACCACCGCTTCGGCTGGGAAGGCGAGGAGGCCGTGGAGCTCGCCCGCGAGCAGGCCGCCGCGCTGATCGGCGCCAACCCGAAGGAGATCATCTTCACCTCCGGGTCCACCGAGAGCAACAACCTCGCCATCAAGGGCGCCGCACTGATGTACGCGAAGGCGCCCGCCGGCCAGCAGGGCCGCGGCCACATCATCGCCGCGGTGCACGAGCACAAGGCGGTGCTCGACCCCTGCAAGCGCCTGCAGCGCGAGGGCTTCGACGTCACCTTCCTCGAGCCCGGCGCCGACGGCATCATCACCGCCGACATGGTGGCCGCGGCCATGCGCCCGGACACCA
>JBJTJU010000155.1:0-5157 GCA_046096165.1 Phycisphaerales bacterium
CGCCCCCGCCGACGCTTGCCCGGCCGGCCCAGGCCCCGGCGCACCGGCCGGCGGCGCCCCCGCGGGCTCAGCCCCGGGCCCCACGCGCCGGCGGCGTCGCCCCGGCGGACCCGGCCGCTCGCGCGGCTCACCGGAGCGGTCGCCGCCGTTGCCGCCGCCTTCGCCGCCGCCGCCTTCACCACCGCCTTCTCCGCCGCGCGAGCGGCCGCGTCCGCCGCGGCGACGCCGCCGGCGCTTGCGCCCCGTGCCTTCGCCCGCGGGCGCGCCGTCGGCCGGAGCGCCGTCGCCGTCGCCGGCCGCGCCATCGTCGTCACCGTCGGCCTCGCCGCCGGCTCCGCCTTCGGGCGCCTCCGAGGTGCGCTCGCCGCCCGTGGACTCGGCCGCACCCTCGGCACGGTCGCCGCCCTTGCCGCCGCGCCGGCGCCGGCGCCGGCGGCGCTTGCGGCGCCCGCCTTCGCCCGGCTCGCCGCCGTCGCCGTTCGATGCGCCGCCCTCGGCGCGCTCGCCCGGGTCGGCATCGTCGCCGTCTTCGCCTTCGTCGTCGCCCGACTCCGCGGCGCGCGCCGCGCGTGCCGCGCGGGCGGCCGCTTCCTCGGCCTTGCGCCGCTCCGCCTCCTCGCGCCGCTTCACCTCGCGCTCGGCGTCGGCGCGGCGGATCATCTCGGACACGCTGGGCTCGTCGGCGCTCGGGGTCGGCAGGTCGTCGAAGCCGCCGGCGAGCGCGATGGCCGTCGCGTCGGCCGGGGCCGGCTTGCGCCGGCGCTTGCGCCGCCGCCGCCCGCCGCCCTCGTCGTCGCCTCCGTCGTCGTCGTCCGCCTCGTCCACCGCCGGGAGCTCGGAGGGCAGCTCGGCCAGCCGCGGCGCGGGGATGCGCGGCAGCCGGTCGATCTCGATGTCCGAGCCGCGGTCGTCGTAGGCGTAGAGGTCGATGCGGTCCGTCGCGAACGCCTCGCTGATGCGCAGGTCGACGCGCTTGCCGTGGCGCTCCTCGAGCTCGTGCAGCATGTGCCGCCGCGTGCCCAGGAAGACGCCCGCCACGCGCGCGCTGCACACCACCTCGACGCGGGCCACCTTGTCGTAGGAGAAGAGCAGCCCGATGCGGCGCAGGATGTCCGCGGCCACGGCGTCCGGCACGCGGACCTCGCCGCTGCCCTGGCAGTGCGGGCAGTCCGTGTAGCTGGTCTTGTGCAGGCCCGGCCGCATGCGCTGCCGGGTCATCTCCATGATGCCGAAGTCGCTGATCTCCAGCGTCGTCGTCTTGGCGCGGTCGCGGCGGAGGTTGCCCTCCAGGCGCTCCTCGATCTCGCGCCGGTGCTTCGACGAGCGCATGTCGATCAGGTCGCTGACGATGATGCCGCCGAGGTCGCGAAGGCGCAGCTGGCGCGCGATCTCGTCGACCGCCTCCTTGTTGGTGTTGAAGGCGTTGGTCTCGCTGTCGCGGGCGCTGCGGCTGCGGCCGCTGTTGACGTCGATCGCCACCATCGCCTCGGTCTGGTCGATGACCAGCGCGCCGCCGGAGGGCAGCGTCACCGTGCGCGAGTGGATCCCCTCGATCTGCCGCTCGACGCCGAAGGCCTCGAACGCCGGCACCGCACGGTCCCAGTACAGGAGCTTCGGCGCGTTGATCGGCGCGACCACCTGCAGGAACGTCTTCGCCCGCGAGAAGGCGCCCTCGCTGTCCACCACGATCGCCTCGACGCTGTCGTCGGCGACGTCGCGGATGGTGCGCACCAGCAGGTCGCTCTCGGTGTACAGCGTGCACGGGGCGCCGGTCGAGTTCATGCGCCGCTCCATGGCCTCCCAGAGGCGCTGGAGGTAGATGGCGTCGCGCTCCAGCTCGGTCTTGGTGCGGTCGAAGCCCGCGGTGCGCAGGATGAAGCCGAAGCCCTCGGGCAGCTCCAGGCTGTCGAGGATGCGCCGCATCTCGCGCCGCGAGTCCTCGTCGTCCACCTTGCGGCTGACGCCGACCTTGTCCATCTGCGGCATCATCACGAGCAGGCGTCCCGGGATCGAGATGTAGCTCGTCAGGGTCGGGCCCTTGGTGCCGATGCCCTCCTTGAGCACCTGCACGATGATCTCCTGGCCGCGCTTGAGCGCCTCCTGGATCGGCGGGCGGTCGCGGCGGGCGATCTTCTTGCCGACGCGCTCGGTGCGGTCGCCTCCCGGGAAGTAGCGCGGGTGCAGGTCGCTGATGTGCAGGAAGCCGTTCTGGCCCTCGCCGAAGTCGACGAAGGCGGCCTGGATGGCCGCCTCGACGTTCATCACGCGCGCCTTGTAGATGTTGCCGACGTTGGTCGCCGTGGACTCGCGCTCGGCGAACACCTGCTCGAGCCGGCCGTCCTCCAGGATCGCGATGCGGCACTCCTCGCCCGGGACGTCGTTCACGACCATCACGCTGCGGCGCTTCGGGCCGCTCGGGGCCGTCTGCTGGGTCTCGCGCGTGCGGCCGCGGCCGCCGCGCCGGCGGCGGCGCTTGCGGGTGCCTTCCTCGGCCGCCGCGGCGCCGTCCTCGGCGTCCTCGATGCCGGCCTCGTCCGCGTCGGCGTCCTCGGCTCCGTCCTCGGCGCCCTCGCCGGCCTCGGCCTCGGCCTTTGCCTGCTCGGAATCCGCCTCGTCGGCGGCCTCCTCGTCCTCGTGGTCGTCCTCGTCGTCGTCGATGGCGCGCACGGGGAGGATCGGCGCCTCCTCGTCGCGCTCGAGCGCCTCGAGCGACGCGAACGCCGCGGCGCTCTCGTCCTCGTCGTCGTGCTCGTGGGCGTCTGCCGCGCCGTCCGCCGGCGCGGTGTCCTCGGCCCCGGCCTCGCCGGTGTGCCCGTGCACGTCCCCGGTCTCCTCGATGCGCTCCTCGCGCCCGTCACGTTCTTCGTCTGCCACGATCCGTTCCTTGCCGCATCGAGCGGCGGTTCGTGGCGGAACCCGGTGATGTCCCCCGCGGTCAGTGCGCGAACGGCGCAACCGCCGCGCCCGGGGGACCCGCGTGGGTTCCATGTCCGGGCGACGGTTGGTCCGCCGCATGCTTGCCGATCGCGAAGGTCAGTGTCACCGTCGGTTCCGCCTGGTCGCCGCCGCATCCGCACGCTCCGCTGTGGAGCGCATGTGCAGGTCCGCCACGCCGCAGGTCGGGGGTCGCTGCCGGAAGGCCAGTCGTCCCGCTTCGCACCGTGGGGCGGACCGCACCGATTCGGTGGGCGGTTCGACCCGTTGTCCTTGCTCCGCGCCGGCACGCGCCGGGCGCGCGACCCGCGATCACTCGGCCACCCATTGGCCGAACACGTCGGGGTCGAGTTTCCTCAGCTCGTCGCGCAAGGCCGTCTCGACCTGGCGCTCCGAGTCGAACGACCCCACCCGTCGGGCGAGCCGTTCGCATTGTTCCATCGTCACGGACCGGATCACCCTCTTGATGACGGGGATCTGGTCCGGAACCATGGAGAGTGTACGCAAACCCATGCCCAGCAGCAACATGGAAAACACGGGGTCTCCGGCCATCTCACCGCACAGGCTGCAGTCGATCGGGGCGCCCCGGGCGGCCCGGACCACGGTCTTCACCAGGTACACGACCGCCGGGTGGGCCGGCTGGTAGAGGTGGGCGACGCGCTCGTTGCCGCGGTCGACGGCCAGCGTGTACTGGACGAGGTCGTTGGTGCCGATCGAGAAGAACGCCGACTCCGCGGCGAAGGTGCGCGACATCAGCGCGGCCGACGGCACCTCGATCATCACCCCGATGGGCATCTGGCGGTCGAAGGGAATGCCCTCGTCCTCGAGCTCCTCTCCGAGGTCGGCAAGCATCAGCTTTCCCTGACGCAGCTCCATCAGGTTCGACACCAGCGGGAACATCGTCTTCACCGGCCCGTGCGCGCTCGCGCGCAGGATGGCGCGCAGCTGCGCCTTGAACTCCGTCGGCACCGCGAGCGAGTGGCGGATCGACCGCAGCCCGAGGAACGGGTTGCGCTCGGGGTCCTCCATGCGCTCCTGCGTGTACTTGTCGGCGCCGAGGTCGCAGGTGCGGATGGTGAGCGGCCGGCCGCCGAGGAGCCCGAGCGCGCGCACGTAGGCGCGGTAGTGGTCCTCCTCGGTCGGCGGCTCGTCGCGCGTGAGCCACATGAACTCGGTGCGGTAGAGGCCGACGCCGTCGCCGCCGTTGGCGAGCACCGCGCCGATCTCCTCCGGGAACTCGATGTTCCCCATGAGCTGGATGCGCACGCCGTCGCGCGTCACCGACTCGAGGCCGGAGAGTTCCATCAGCGCCTGGCGCGAGCGGCGCGAGCGCTCCTGCCGGCGGCGGTAGTCGTCGAGCGTGCGCGGGTCGGGGCGCAGGATGACCACGCCCTCGTTGCCGTCGACGATCAGCTCGTCGCCGTCCTCCACGAGCCCCACGAGCCGCTGGCAGCCCACCACCGAGGGCATGCCCATGGCGCGCGCGACGATCGAGGTGTGCCCGGTGCGGCCGCCGAGGTCGGTCAGGATGCCCACCACCTTCGACCGGTCGAGCGCGGCCGCCTGGCTGGGGGTCAGCTCGTGCGCCACGATCACCGACCCCTCGGGAAGGTGCGCGAGCCGGTCCTCCTGCTCGCCCATCAGCGAGTCGAGCACGCGGCGCTCGAGGTCGAGCACGTCGTTGGCCTTCTGCTCGAAGACCTCGTTGCCCATCCGCTTGAACTGCTCGACCAGCACCCGGAACTGCTCGGCGACCGCGAGCTCCGCGGTGGCGCGCCCGTTCTCGATGCGCCGCTGGATGGCCGAGACCAGCGCGCGGTCGCGCAGCAGGCCGGCGTGGAACTCGAAGATCTTGGCGGGCTCCTCGCCGAGCTCGAAGCGCGTGCGCTCGCGCAGCTCGACGATCTGCCGTCCGGCGTCGTCGAGGGCCTCGCGCAGCCGCACGACCTGTCCCTCGACCTCGGATTCCGCGATGGTGCGGTGCGGGACCACCTGCTCGGCGGTGCCCACCAGGAATGCGCGCCCGACCACGATGCCGGGGCTGACGGCGATGCCCTTGATTCGTTCCATGTGCGGTCGCGGCCGTTGCGCCCGGGTCAGCGTGCCGCGCACCACGCGCGGCAGGCCATGCGGAGCGGTGCCAGGGAGTGCAGGCTAGGCCACCTCCCGCGCCGCGCAAGCCGCGAATAAACCCCCGACACACCGCGCCCGGAGCCGACAGCC
>JBJTJU010000156.1:0-3563 GCA_046096165.1 Phycisphaerales bacterium
CCAGTCGTGAACCGATCGATGCTCGCCGTGGCGACGCTCGGCACCGCGCTGGTCGCATCGGCCGCGCTCGCGCACCCGCCCGAGGCGGGCGTGCATGACGATGCCCGGAAGTGGACGGTGGCTCCCGTCGTCGCCTGGCCGGCGCCGGCCGAATCCGCCGAGCCCCAGGTTGCGGCGACGAAGAAGCCGGCCCAGGCCTCGATCTTCGACGCCTTCGGTCCGTTCGTGAAGACGCGTTTCGACGAACGCTGGCTCTACGTCGAGTCGGACGGCCTGCCGCACCCGCCGCTCGAGACCACGATGATGGTCGGCATCCGCGCATGGCAGCAGCAGGTACCGCTTCCGCAGCCGTACGTCGGGGCGAATGCGTGGCAGATCCCGCTGATGCCCGAGCTGGCGGACCGGCCGATCCTCGGAAAGAACGCCTTGATGCGCGGCGCGGTGGCGCTTGCCGCAAACGGCATCCCGATCTTCAACGCGCTGAACAACGGCGGCCGCGACAGCTACTTGATCGGCGAGCTCGACGAGTTCGGCGGCCACTGCGGCCGGGGCGACGACTACCACTACCACGCGGCGCCGCTCGCGATCGAGAAGATCGTCGGCAAGGGCCGGCCGATCGCGTATGCGCTCGACGGCTTCCCGGTGTACGGGCTCTTCGACCCCAAGGCGAAGAAGGGCGAGGACCTTGCGTGCCCGTGCGGCTCGCACGAGCCGCTCGACGAGATCAACGGGCACTACTGCGAGGTGCCGGCCGGCGAGGGGATCGGCGGCGGCACGCGCTCCTACCACTACCACGCCTCGAAGACGTTCCCGTACATCAACGGCGGACTGCGCGGCAAGGTCGAGCTCGAGGGCACGGGCAACGAGTCACAGGTCATCCCGCAGCCGCGTGCCAACGGCGTGCGGCCGGCGCTCCCGCCGCTGCGCGGTGCGTCGATCACCGGCTTCGAGCAGGTCGGCCCGAAGGCGTGGTCGCTGCGCTACGAGGTCGGCGGCCGGGCGTCGTTCGTGAACTACCGCGTGGAGGACGGCGGAAAGGTGATCTTCGAGTTCGTGGGCCCCGACGGCGGGAAGCGCGTCGAGGAACACATGCCTCGCGCCCGCGGCGGACGGGCCGGCGGTGGCCGACCGCCGCGCGACCGGCCGGCGGGCGGGGCGCCGTCCGGTCTGGTCCTCACCTCGGCGGGCGTCGGGGCCGACGGACTGCTTGACCCCAAGCACACCTGCGACGGCGCATCGGTGTCGCCGCCGTTCGCGTGGACCGGACTTCCCGCCGGCACCAAGAGCATCGCCCTCACGATCCACCACCTGACGACCGACAACCTCGAGCGCATCTACCTGGTGCGGTACGGCATTCCCGCGGACGCGGCGTCGATCGCCGCGGGGGACGCCACCGTCGGCAAGTTCGGCCTGAACAACGTGGGTCGACGCGCGGAGTATGCGCCACCCTGCTCGCAGGGACCCGGCGAGAAGACCTACGTCGCCACGGTGTTCGCACTGTCCGCGGAACCGACGCTCGCCACGGCCACCCCGACGCGCGAGGAGCTGCTCGCCGCCGTCAAGGACATCACGCTGGCCACGGGCACGTTGGAACTGCGCTACGCGCGCACCCCGGGCGCCGGCGGCGCGGAGGCGCCGCGCCAGGAAGGCGGCCAGCGCCGGGGGCAGGGGCAAGGCCAGGAACGTGGACAAGGCCAGGGACGGGGCCAGGAACAGGGCGGCGGCGATCGCGGCACGCTCATCGCGCGCATGACGTCCTTCAAGACCGAGGTGCCCGCGCACGATCATGACGTGGTGCTGGTGCGCCCGACGCGTTCGTCGACCAGCGCAAGCATCGTCGCCTCGACGCCGCGCATCGGGTTCGTGGAATTCTGGCGCGACGGCGAGCCCGCGCGCCGCACCACCACGGACCAGCGCATGGCTCCGCAGGTGGCGGCGACATTCGTGATGGACGGGCTCGTGCCGGATGCGACGTACCGCTACCGGTTCGGGTGGCGCGCCGAGCCGGGCGCGGCAGCGCAGTTCGGCGAGGAGCAGTCCTTCGACACGGTGCGATCGCCCGGCAAGCCGTTCATGTTCGCCGTACAGGCGGACTCGCACCTCGACCAGGGCGTCACGCCCGCGGCCTACGAGCGCACGCTCCTCAACATCCGCGAGGAGGGTGCCGACTTCCTCGTCGACCTCGGCGACACCTTCATGACCGACAAGCGCGGCGCGGAGTTCAGGCGCACGGAGGCCCAGTACGACGCGCAGCGCTACTGGTTCGGCGTGGCGTGCCGGTCGATGCCGCTCTTCATGGTGCTCGGCAACCACGACGGCGAGAAGGGCGGCGTGGGCGGGCGCGACGGCGAGATGCCCGGCTGGAGCTACGCCATGCGCACCGCGCGCTTCCCGGCCCCGGAGGTCGGCGACGCCTCGGGCGGCATGTATTCGGGGCGCACCGGCATGGCCGACGGACGCGCCGCCAACTACTACGCGTTCGAATGGGGCGACGCGCTCTGCGTGGTGCTCGACCCGTTCTGGTCGACGACGGAGCGCATCCGCGGCGGTGCCGGCGGCGGTGGCCAGCGTGGCGGAGGCGAGGGCGGCGGCGGCAGCGGCCCGCGCGAGCCCCTGAAGCCGGTCGACGGCAGCTGGACCAGCACCCTCGGCCGCGAGCAGTACGACTGGCTCGGGCGCACGCTCGCCGGATCAAAGGCCGCGCACAAGTTCGTGTTCATCCACCACCTGGTGGGCGGCATGGGCGGCGCCGAGTCGCGCGGCGGCGTGGAGAGCGTGCCGTACTTCGAGTGGGGCGGCAGGAACGCCGACGGCAGCGACGGCTTCGCGGCCCGTCGGCCGGGCTGGCCGATGCCCGTGCATGACCTGCTGGTGAAGCACGGCGTCTCGGCCGTCTTCCACGGGCACGACCACCTCTACGTCCACGGCGAGCGCGACGGCATCCACTACCAGTGCGTGCCGCAGCCGGGCAACCTCGCCGGCGGCACGCGCAGCGCCACCGACTACGGCTACGCGTCGGGCAAGATCCTCGGCAGCCCCGGCCACGTCCGCGTGCGCGTCGCCCCAGACGCAGCCACGGTCGAGTTCGTGCGCACGGCGATCGATGCCGCCGCGGCGGGCGCCGGCGGCGGGCAGGGTGGAGGCCAGGGTGGCGGGCGGCGTGGCCGCGATGCCGGCGCAGGCGCGTCCGAGGCCAATGGCACGGTCGTCGATTCGTACCGGATCATTCCGCGCCGCTCGGTGAGCCCGGGGGCGATGCAGGACCGCCCCGGGCGCCGTGGACCGCGCAAGGGTCCGCCGCAGGGGTGCCAGTTGCCGGACCTCGACAACACCGTGCTCCTGCGCACGCGCGTCGAGAAGCCGGGCTGGAAGCCGCGCTGGACCACCACGCCCGACCTCGATGCGTCGGTGAAGTGACCGTCCGCGTCCTGGGCGGCGGGTCCTAGACTCGGTCCCAGGCCCGTGGCCACCCGCCTCCAGCAGCTCATCGACGCGGCGTTCGCCTCGGAGATGCGGTGGGACCGCGCCCAGGAGAAGGTCACCGCCGGCGTGCTGCTGCCATC
>JBJTJU010000157.1:0-4137 GCA_046096165.1 Phycisphaerales bacterium
CGAAACACGATCTTGCCGAACTGTTCCCCGGCCTCGAGCCGGGCATAGGCGGCCGCGGCATCCTCGGGACGGAAGACCTCGTCCACCACGGGTTTGAGCGCGCCGGCGCGGAACAGCGCCATGACCGACCGGAACTCGCCCATCGACCCCATCGTGGACCCGACGATCGACAGCTGGTTCCAGAAGACGCGGGTGAGGTCCGTGGCAGGGTCCGGCCCGGTCGTGCATCCGCAGGTCACCAGCACCCCGCCGCGGGCCATGCCCTTGATGCAGGCCATGTGCACGGCCTTGCCGACGCTCTCGGCGACGATGTCGACGCCCCGCCCGCCCGTGGCGGCGCGGACCTCGCGCGACCAGTCCTTGCCGGAATCGAGGACGGCATGGTCGGCGCCGAGCTGCCGCGCGCGCTCGAGCTTCGCCGCATGTCGGCTGGTGACGATCGTGGTGCAGCCGAAGTGGCGCGCGATGCCGAGCGCGGCCAGCGCCACGCCGCCGCCGATCCCCGGGATGAGGACGGTCATGCCGGCCTGCAGGCGTGCGCGGGTGACCAGCATGCGCCACGCGGTGAGGTGCGTGAGTGCGAACGCCGCGGCCTGCACCGGGTCGGCATCGCCGATCGCGACCACGTTGCCGGCGGGCGCGACGAAATGCTCGGCGTGCGTGCCGGGGCCGTGCTCGCCGATCATGAAGATGTCCTCGCCCGCGGGCGCACGCCCGGGCCGCGCCGGCTCGGGGCGCATGACCGCGGCGTTGAGCGCCACGCGCTGGCCGACCCATGCGGGGTCCACGCCCTCGCCCACCGCGTCGACGGTGCCCGCGCCGTCCGAACCGCCGACCGTCGGCCACGCGACGTCGATTCCCGGCAGGCCGCGGCCCACCCAGAGGTCGAGGTGGTTGAGCGCGCTCGCCTCGGTGCGCACGCGCAGCTCGCCCGCGCGCGGCGCGCAGGCGGCGCGGTCGGCGGTGAAGCGGACGTTCGGGGCGACGGGGGTTCCCTGGCGGACGACCTCGATGGCGCGCATGGCGACGAGTGTAGGAGCGGCCGAGACCTACGATGCACCCATGGCCATGCCCCGATCGCTCGCATTCGCCGCCGCCACGCTGCTCGCCGCCGTCCCCGCCGCGCACGCGCAGGTGAACGACGTGGCGACCCGCGAACGGGAGCTCGCCCGGCAGATGGCGCTCTGCCCGGTGAAGGCGGAGCCGGCATCGGTGGATGCGGGGTTCGTGCAGCCCCGCACCGAGGTGAAGTTCACCGCCACGCTCCGCAACACGTCGAACCAGCCCGTGACCTGCGTGCGGAGCGCGCCCAGCTGCACCTGCACCACGCTCGACATGGTGGGCAAGACGATCCCCGCCGGCGGCACGCTCGAGGTGCCGATCTCGATGAAGACGAGCGGCGCCACCGGCGAGAAGACCGCCGAGGTGGTGCTCACCTTCGGCGGCGTGCCCGGCGCGGTGCAGCTGAAGCTGAAGGCCACCGTGGCCTACCCGGTGCACGGGTGGCAGCTGAACCCCGCCCCGGGAGGCGGCACGAAGCGTGACCCGTTCGTGAACGCCTTCGACCTGCCTCAGAACGTGCGCGGCGACGTCACGGTCGAGAGCCTCGACGGCAAGCCGTTCCGCGTGCTCACCGTGAACGGCGCGCCCGCGGTGCTCGTCGACCCCGCGCGTGCCGCCATGGGACCGCAGGAGAGCTGGCAGCTCCGCTACGACCTGTCGGCGATCCCCTGCGAGCGCATGCCGCCCTACCTCGTGATCGAGACCGACCGGCCCGACGCACGGCTCATCGACATGCGCATCCGCCACCAGTGCACGCGCATCAGCCCGAACTTCGCGTTCGACCAGTTCCGCGAGAACCTCGGCGTGATGGCACCGGGCGAGACGAAGGTCTTCGAGCTGGTCATCAAGCGCGCCAACGGCGTGCGGATCGACCGCGTGGACAGCCTCGACCCACGGCTGGATGCCCGCTTCCTGGACCAGAAGGCCGGCACCGACGACGAGATCCTGGTGCGCACGGCCGTCACGGCGAAGCCCGATGCCTCGGGCATGGTGATCGGCGCACTGCGCTTCACGGGCGTGGGACCCGACCCGAAGCAGCCGGTGCCGCCCGGGCAGCCGGCCGCATCGGCGCCGCCATCCAGCCGCTCCCGGTCGTGCTGCGGATCGCCGAGCGCGCCTCGGAGGTGCCGATGGATGCGACGCGCTTCGAACGGGCGCGCGCGTCGGTCGAGCGCGGGCTGGCATACCTGCGCGCCGCGCAGGGATCCGAGGGCGGCTGGCTCGAGGGCTCGGCCACCAAGGCCACGGACCAGAAGAAGGCGTCGTACGCCGTGCCGAGCGCCGTGACCGCACTCGGCGTGAAGGCATTCGCGCAGGCGGGGCACGTCGCGGCCGATGACCGCACCACGGCACGCGCGATGGCGTTCCTGCGCACGCACACGGGCCTTGGCGGCGCGTTCGAGCCCGATCCGTCGTCGGGGATGGGCACGTACGTCGCCAGCACGCTGCTGATGGCGCTTGCCGCGCCGCAGGACCACGCGCTGACCGAGCAGGTCGCGCAGGTGCGCGGCTGGCTGCGCGAGGTGCAGTGGGACCAGGCCGAGGGGTACGCGCCCGGCTCCGACTGGTTCGGCGGCTACGGCTACGGCAACCGCGGACGCCCGGACCTCTCGAACACGCAGATGGTCCTGGACGCGCTGCACGATGCCGGCGTCTCGACCGACGACCCCGCCGTGCAGCGGGCGCTCGCCTTCGTGGCGCGCACGCAGAACATCGCCACCAACGCCGAGGCATGGGCGCAGAAGGGCTCGAAGGACGGCGGCTTCGTCTACACGCCCGCGGGGGGCGGCGAGAGCTTCTCGAGCGAGGCCGCCGGCGAGGGCCGAAAGGGCGAGAGCCTCCCGGAAGGAACCCGCAGCCTGCGCAGCTACGGCAGCATGACCTACGCGGGCCTCAAGAGCATGCTCTACGCGGGCCTCACGCCCACGGACCCGCGCGTGCGCGCGGCGTTCGAGTGGATCCGCATGCACTACGGGTTCGCCGAGAACCCGGGTCTCGGTGCGCAGGGCCCCTACTACTACCTGCACACCGCCGCACGCACGCTGCTTGCCACCAACGAGGTGACGGTGACCCCGGCTGCGGGCGAGTCGCCGGCCCCGCGCAACTGGCGCGACGACCTCGTGGACGCCGTGTGCGGCATGCAGCAGCCCGACGGCAGCTGGAAGAATCCCGTCGAGCGCTGGATGGAGGGGCAGCCCGAGCTGGCGACGATCTACGCCGTGCTCGCGCTCGAGGAGGCGATCAAGCCGGTCACGCGCTCGCGCTGACGCGCCCGGCGGGCACGGCGGAATCGGGCGCGGGCCGCACCTGCCGCGAGAGCACCGCAAGCGTCGCGACGATCGCCAGGAGGAGCGCACCGAGCGCCTGGTGCGCCGTGGTCGAGACCGCCTCCCACCAGGGGACATCCGCCCCACGTCGCAGCAGGACGGCCACCAGCGCACCGATCCCGAGGAGGAGCTGGAGCCCCACCGTGTGCATCGCGGCCTTGCCGGTCACGCGCAGCACCGGCACGTCCGACGCCTTGGCGCACCGGCTGCCCGCGAGGAACACGAGGATGAAGGCGATCAGGGCCATCGTGATGTGCCCGTGGAGCGCCCACGCGGGGATCTTCGCGCCCGCCTCGGCGGTCGGCGGCACCTGCAGGTGGCGCATCGAGGCGCCCAGGAAGAGCTGCATGACGAGCGCGCCCAGCGCAACGGTGGGCAGCACGCGCAGCGACGCCGCACCCGACACCGCGACCCGCGCGCGCTCGAGCGCGCCGCCGCAGGCGAAGGTGGCGATCATGGCGATGGCGAAGACGCACTGGCCCAGCATGCCGTGCACCACGGCCAGGCGCGTGTCCGGGGCGAGGTCCGCGGCCGACATGCTGGCGGTGACGTTGCCGGTGACGCGCAGGCCACCCAGGATCCCCTGCACCACGACCAGCGCCACCAGCACCACGGCCAGCGCGCGCGCCGCGGCCGGGACCGCGGATCGGAAGGCGAGCGTCGCGAAGGAGAGCACCGTGGCGCCGACGAGCATGCCGAACAGCCGGTGCGCGTGCTCGTAGAAGATGCCGCCCTTCATCTCGCTCAC
>JBJTJU010000158.1:0-2413 GCA_046096165.1 Phycisphaerales bacterium
AACGTCACGATGTTCCCGCCGGGCATCGCGCTCGCGGTCGGGATGCTCGTGGTGAACTTGGGCGTCGTGCTCGATCGCCGTGGCCTAAGCCGGCTGCTGGCGCCTGCCGCCGAGTGACCGCGCCAGCGCGCGCCGTCACGCGCGGGCGATGACGCAGATCGCGACGCGCATGGCGCGCATGAGCGCCGCTGGGACGTACTTGCTCACTGGATCGCCTACCTTCAAGTGCATGGCGACCGCGCCAAGCATCAGCACGGCAACCACCGCCGCAGCGGGCAGCACGACAGGCGCATACGCGAGGCCCGCGAGAAGCAGCACACCGCAGACGATCTTCAGGCCGCCGACGACGTAGAACATCGGTGCCGGAAGCCCGTAGGTGGCAAACTCCTCCTTGAGGTTCTTCGCGTCGCCGCCGCGATAGGCCGTGGCGCTCTGCCGGCGAAGCAACCACACGTTCAGGAGGCCCAGCCCGACGATGACTTGGAGCGCCGATCCGATCATCTGCTGCATTCCTGCCACGATATCCGGAGGGCGTGCCTGCCGCCGGGCCTACCCTTGCGGATTGAACACCGCATTGCTGATTTCCTTCGAGACCGCGCGGGCAGCATCGGCGGCAGCGTTCCTCGGCTACGGCATCGCCTGCCTCCTCAGTGAGCGCATGGATGTCGAGTTCAGGCGCTATGGCCTCGCGCGGTTCCGGCGCCTTGTCGGCACCCTGGAGTGCCTTGGGGCGCTCGGTCTGCTGGCAGGCCAAGTCAGCCGCCCCGTGCTCGTGCTGGCCGCAGCAGGCCTCACGCTCCTGATGCTCCTGGCGGTCGTCACGCGCATCCGCATCGGCGATTCGTTCGCCCAGGCGCTCCCGGCGATCGTGCTCCTTCTGCTGAACGCCTTCGTGCTTGGCGTCGCCGTCTCGCGATCCTGAACTCGGACTGACCATCGAACGCCGCATCCCCCGCTTCAACGCGGGTGACGAGGCATCCTGTGCCGCGATCCACGAACTCGCGATCACCGCCGTGGCACTGCTCGGGGCAGCCGCCATCGGCCCGGACGCCAAGGCCGGGCTCGAGGGCGCCCTCGCGAAAGAGCGTGCTCCTGAATGCAGTGGGCGGAGAGGGATTCGAACCCCCGTAGGCATAAGCCAGCAGATTTACAGTCTGCCCTCGTTGGCCACTTGAGTATCCGCCCGAGACTGGTTGTCGCCCGCCGAGGCGGGCAGGGTCCGCGGCGCGCCGCGGGCCAAAGAGTGTATCAGGGCCGGCCCGCGGTTTCGGCCGCGCGACCCAGCGCCCACATGCCGATCGAGCGCAGGTGCGCCTCGATCTCGGGGTGGCGCAGCAGCGGCAGGCCGGTGTCCAGCTCATGCCCGCGGTGGACCGCGTCGTCGAGGTAGCCGATGTCGAGCTGCGCGCCCCACGCACGCATCATGCGGAACGAGGCACGCGGGTCATCGAGCACGCGCCGCCGCACGCCGCGGAGCGCGAACCAGTTGCTGAGCGTGTAGTCGTCCTGGGCGAAGCACGCCCGCGACCGGTGCGCCGCCTCGACGTAGGCCTCGAGGCCGTCGCCGACGGCACTGCGGTGGAAGGCGATGCTGCCCCAGCCTTCGAGCACCTCCACGTCGACGTTGCCGCGGCCGTGGCGAAGCCGGTGGCCGGGCAGGATGTCGTAGCCGGTGAACCCGTAGACGCAGCCGGGGTCCCGCGCGATGGCATCGAGATGGACCTCCAGGGTGCGCTGCAGGTAGAGGATGTCGTCGTCGACGAAGACGATCACCACGTCCTCGTCCGGCCTGCAGCGGAAGATGGTCGGCAGCGACTTGGTCGCGGGCCCGGCATCCTCGACCCGGAATACCTTGACGCGCGGATCGATGGTCGAGCACCACTCCGGGATGACGTACGTCTCCCCGGTCCGGCGGAACACGTGCGGGATGTTCAGGTGCACTTCGTCCGGAGGGCACGACTGGTTGAGCAGCGTCCGCACGACCCGGTCCAAGGTCCTCATGCGCAGCGGCGAGGTCGTCAGCGACACGATCACGCGGCTCGACACTGGGCGCGGCACCGGCGCGGCCCGGCGCCGCCACAGCACGCCCGACCGCCACGTCCGCAGCCTCCGGCGCAGGCGCTTCAAGGGGCCGACATGGTGGATGGAAGCGATCGCGCGGGCCACTCCGTCCCCCTGCCGCGGCCGGCTGCCGTCCGCTCTGCCAGGGGCGCCGTCGCTCATCGCGGCTCAAGGCTAGCCGGAGCCCTGCCACCCCGGACCAAAGCCGCCGACCGGACTTGAACCGGCAACCTCGAGATTACAAATCACGTGCTCTGCCAATTGAGCTACGGCGGCGATATGCCGAGCGTACCCGCCGCGCCCGCCCTCCACCGCCGCACCGCGACCGCGATCAGGCTGACGTCCGCCGGCG
>JBJTJU010000159.1:0-2154 GCA_046096165.1 Phycisphaerales bacterium
CCAGCCGGCGCCGGCGGCGGGGGCTTCCTCTATGTGGTGTTCCGCGAGCCCGCGGCCGCGCGCGCGGCGGCGGCACGGCTCGCCCGGCGGCCCCCGAATCCCCTGGCACGGGCGTTCCCATTCGAACCCGACCAAGACGGACTGCGCGTGGCCGTCTTGTGAGGCCGCGTGCGCCGAAAGTTGGCCAATAAATTCGGCTTCTCCATCAAGCTGAGTCCTGCACCCGTCCATTCATCCCCCGGGCCCTTCGGCTACACTCTCCCCCTTCCCAAGGGGGGCCCCGGCGCCCCCCACGAGACCCACGACAGGACGAACCCATGGCCAAGGCCCAGAACTGGACCCGCTTCATCGCCCCCGTCACGCTGGCCGCGCTCGCCGCGGTGCCCGCCGCCTTCGGCAGCGAGGCTGACCTCCAGCTGCCCCCGATCGACGAGAAGATCGTCTTCGACGTCTTCGGCAAGCCGGTCATGGCCTCCACCCTCATGTGGGGCGGCCTGATGATCGCCATCGTGGGCGCGCTCTTCGGCCTGGTGCAGTACGGCCAAGTCAACGCCCTGCCGGTCCACCCGTCGATGCGCCACGTCTCCAACATCATCTGGGAGACCTGCAAGAGCTACCTCGGCCAGCAGGGCAAGTTCCTGGCCTTCCTGTGGTTCCTGATCGCGGCCGCCATGGTCGTCTACTTCGGGTTCCTGAACCCGATCGGCGGCCACGGCCATGCCAACGCCGCCGGCGAGGCCGCGCCCGACCACCAGGTCGGCAAGTGGGGCGCGGTGGGCATCGTTCTCATGTGCTCGATCCTGGGCATCCTGGGCAGTTACGGCGTCGCCTGGTTCGGCATCCGCATCAACACGCAGGCCAACAGCCGCACCGCCTTCGCCAGCCTCAGGGGCGACGGCCTGAAGACGCTGTCGATCCCGCTGCAGTCGGGCATGTCGATCGGCATGCTGCTCGTCAGCGTCGAGCTCTTCTTCATGATCGCCATCATGATGTTCCTGCCCTCGAACCTGGTGGGCGCGAGCTTCATCGGCTTCGCCATCGGCGAGAGCCTGGGCGCCACGGTGCTGCGCATCTGCGGCGGCATCTTCACCAAGATCGCCGACATCGGCAGCGACCTGATGAAGATCGTCTTCAAGCTGCCCGAGGACGACCCGAAGAACCCCGGCGTCATCGCCGACTGCACCGGCGACAACGCCGGCGACTCGGTCGGCCCCACCGCCGACGGCTTCGAGACCTACGGCGTCACGGGCGTGGCCCTGATCGCCTTCCTGGCCTACGCGCTCGGCGGCGGCGACGCCTCCGGCCAGACCATGTGCATGCAGCTCATCGTGTGGATGTTCACGATGCGTGCGCTCATGATCGTCACCAGCCTGGTCAGCTACTACGTCAACGAGGCGTGGTCGAAGGCGTCCTTCGGCGGCAAGCGCGAGTTCGACGAGGAGGCCCCGCTCACCCGCCTGGTGTGGCTGACGAGCATCGTCTCCATCATCGTCACCTACTTCGCCAGCCACGCGCTGCTCGGCCAGCTCAACTACGGCGAGAACAAGCTGGAGAACCTGTGGTGGGTCCTCGCGACCATCATCAGCCTCGGCACCATCGCCGGCGCCCTGATCCCCGAGTTCACCAAGATCTTCACGAGCACCAACTCCAAGCACGTGAACGAGGTGACCAACGCCTCCGCGCAGGGCGGCGCCAGCCTGAACATCCTGTCCGGCTTCGTCGCCGGCAACTTCAGCGCGTTCTGGATGGGCTTCCTGCTGCTCGTGCTGATGGCCGTGGGCTGGAAGCTCAGCATGAACCCGGACCTGGCGCTCCTGATGCCCGACGCGTACCGCGACTTCGCGGCGCCGATCTTCGCCTTCGGCCTGATCGCGTTCGGCTTCCTGGGCATGGGCCCGGTCACCATCGCCGTCGACAGCTTCGGCCCGGTCACCGACAACGCGCAGAGCGTCTACGAGCTCAGCCGCATCGAGAGCCTGCCGAACATCAAGGACGAGCTGAACCGCAACTACGGCATCTCGCCCGACTTCGAGCACGCCAAGCTGCTGCTCGAGCGCGGCGACGGCGCCGGCAACACCTTCAAGGCCACCGCGAAGCCGGTGCTCATCGGCACCGCGGTCGTGGGCGCCACCACGATGATCTTCGGCATCATCC
>JBJTJU010000160.1:0-3408 GCA_046096165.1 Phycisphaerales bacterium
CCGAGCGAGGCGATCGAGTCGCCCAGTGCCGGCAGGTTCGCGACGACGCCGCGCGGGTCGTTCATCCGCGGATCGGTGGCCAGCACCCAGGCGGGCTGCAGGCTCCAGCCGGCAAGCAGCATGGCAGATGCCGCGCCCATCGCCCACCTCGCCCCGCGCGTCGGGCCCGCTGCTGCGAGCGGCGCAAGCGCGGCGCCCATCGCGGCACAGAGCGGCACCGCGCACGGCAGCAGGAAGCGCGCCTTCAGGTGCGTGGCGAACATCCAGAACGCCAGCTGTGCGAGCAGCATGGCAACCAGCGCGAGCGCCGCGCCAGCACCGCCAACGCCAGCACGCCCGCCCAGAACGCCACGCCCCATTGCGGCAGCCATGGGTCCGCGTCGGGGGCGGGCCCGAATCCCTCGCGGAAGGCGTGGTCCCACAGTGCCGTCAGTCGTGCAGCGACGCCCGTGCCCGGTGGCGCCGCGTGCCCGGCCGAGAAGCGCGCGAACTGCTCCGCGGTCCACCCAAGCCCGCTCGAGGAGAACGGGAACAGCGCCGAGCCCGTGTCCGCCGCGTTTCGGATGAGCCATGGCGTGAGCACGGCGCCCGCCGCGACCGTCGCCCAGGCGGCCGAACGCGCCAGCGCGCGCGCGCCGCCCGCCGTGCCGCCCACGATCGCCCACGCGGCGAAGGGCAGGGCCACCATGCCGAGCGCGGTGAGCTTCGCGCCGATCGCCGTGCCGAGCGCCAGGCCCACGGCGACGCCGACGGTCGCCGGCGGCGTGTCGCGCCGGCCCTCGTCCCCATCCATGCGCGCGCACCACGCGAGCATCGCCGTCGCCGCCATCAGGAGCACCGCCATCTCGTCGTAGGCAAGGCTCCCGGTGACGATCACCCACGGCACGCCGAGGAGCGCCACGAACCCCGCGGCCTGCGCCACGCGAGCGCGAGGCGTGTCAGGGCCCGCCAGCATCGCAGCCACGCCGCCCACGGCCACGGCCGCCGCCACGCCGAGCAGCGCGTGCAGCAGCTGCGGCGCCATCGCCAGCCCGTGCGGCGCCGCCTGCCCCAGGAGCGACATGCAGTGCAGGAACGCGGCCTCGACGAAGTTCGGGAACGCCGAGTACACGGAGGAGGGCAGCGTGGCGATGCGGCGCATCTCGAACCACGTGCGCGGCAGCTCAAGGTGGTAGCTCAGCGCGTCGTAGCCGCCGAACTCGGTCGCCCAGGCGACGCCTGGCGGCAGGCTTGTCGCGAAGGCCAGCACCGCGAGCGCCGGCAACGCGCACCACGCCAGCGGCAGCGCCGCGAGCGACCGCACGCCGAGCCCCTGTCCAACCACGGTCCGGCGCGGATCGCCAAGCAGGAGAAGCCCCGGCACCAACGTCGCCCACGCCAGCACCTGCCGCCACCCGCCGGCGCCGCCGAACGCGCCGAGCGACCCAAGCGTGACGTCGACCCAGAGCAGGATGGCGACCCCGAGGCCGAGCGTCAGCCCCGCGTGTGCCGGGTGATCGCGGCGGATCGCCGGGAAGAGCGCGACGCGCACGAGCCGGCCCATCCCGAAGGCCGAGCCGAACCACGCGACGGCCACCACCGCGCCGGCCACCGCGGACGCGGCCGGCGCCGCCGTGCCGGCAATCGCGGTGCCGGCCACCACCGCGACCGCTGCCATGGCGGCCACCTGCACCAGCGGTGCCGGCACCGTGCGCGCGCGAACGGCGATGGAGGGGTCGCCCACGGCGCGGGATTCTCGCAGACCGTTCATGCGCGCGGGCACCAGTGGCCGATATCCCCTCTCGGCGCAGGGATCGGGCTGGAGCCCATCGCTGCCGTCCGCTGCCACGGTCGCGCCAGGAACGGAGTTCCGCATGAAGGTCCGCACCACCCGATTCGGCGAAGTCGAGATCGATCCCACCCGGCTGCTCGTGTTCCCGCACGGCCTGCTCGGGTTCGCACGCTTCCGTACGTTCGCGCTGCTGCAGCCGGACGACCGGGGCGTCTTCTACTGGCTGCAGTCGGTGGAGGACCCGGAGCTTGCCTTCGTGGTCACCGACCCGACGGCGTGGATCCCCGGCTACAGCGTGCCGATCCGCGCCACGGACCTGGCGGGCCTGGGGCTCGAGCGCCCCGAGGACGCCACCATCTTCGCCATCGTCAACCGCCGCGACGGTGCCATCACCGCGAACCTGCAGGGCCCCATCGTCCTGAACGCGGACAGCCGCACCGGCATCCAGCTCGTCCTGAGCGACCGCACCTGGAGCACGCGCCACGAGCTGGTGCGCCTGCCGGGCACGGCCGCCGCGAAGACCGCCTGACCCTGCGGGCCCGACGGACCGGGCCCGCGCATCCACGCCACGGAAGGCCCCATGCTCGTCCTCTCACGTCACATCGATGAAGCCATCGTGGTCGGCGACGACGTCGAGATCGTCGTCGTCGACATCCGCGGAGACAAGGTGCGCCTCGGGGTGAACGCCCCGGCGCGCGTCGCCGTGCACCGCAAGGAGATCTACGAGTCGATCCGGCAGGAGAACGCGCAGGCCGCCGGCCTGCGCGATGTGCTGGGCCGGCTGCCGGGCGCGCCGTCGCTGGCCGAGCAGCGCGCCAGCGCCATCGCGAGCATCGCCGCCGCGCGCATCAGCGCCTGAGCGGGCGGCGGGAGGGCGGAAAGGGAACGGCGCCCCGCGCAAGCGGGGCGCCGTCGTCTGTCGGTGAACCTGCCGGCGCGGTCAGGCGGCCTTGGCGTGCGCGACCGTGCAGTGCTTGCGGGCGGTCGCGACCAGGGCGTCGAACGTCGCCGGGTCGTGGATCGCGATCTCGCTGAGCATCTTTCGGTTGAGCAGGCAGCCCGCGTGCGCGAGGCCGTTGATCATCAGGCTGTACTTGAAGCCGCGCATCCGGCACGCCGCGGTGATGCGGACGATCCAGAGCTGGCGGAAGTTGCGGCGGCGCAGCTTGCGGTGGCGCCACTTGTTGCGCAGCGCGCGCATGATGGCGACCTTGGCCTGCTGCTTCAGGCGGCTCTTGGTGCCGTAGTAGCCGCGGGCCTCGCGGAGGAGCTTGCGTCGTGCCTGGGTTCGGGCGGCGCCCTTGCGTGCGCGTGGCATGGTGGGTGTCCTCTTCGGGTGGTTGGCTTACTTGGCGGCGGCCTTGGAGGCCTCGCGCGCCATCTCGTCGGCGACGTGCTGCTCCTCGGAGCGCAGGCCGCGGTTGAGCAGCTTCTTCAGGGAGCGCAGGTCGCCGGTGCGCGCGTAGCGCGACTTCCGGTACGACTGCACCTGGGTGCCGGTCTTGTTGCTCTTGATGTGGCGGCTGTTCGGGGCCTTGAAGCGCACCTTCCCGCTCTTGGTGAGCTTGATGCGCTTGAGGAGGCCGCGGTGGGACTTTTGCTTCGGCATGGTCGGGTGTTCCGTCCGCTCCGCGGGA
>JBJTJU010000161.1:0-7621 GCA_046096165.1 Phycisphaerales bacterium
CCGAAGAGCTCGACGGGCTGGCCGACGGCGGCGTCGGCGATCCACTCGGGGTCAGTCGGCCCCAGGAACGTCTGCCCCGGGTCGCGCGTCGGGTCGTAGGCGAACGTGAGGTTGCCGGCGACCTCGAGTTCGAGCACCGCACGCGTCACGGTGAGGCCGTCGCCGAGGCCGGTGGGCAGCGTTCCCGCGGTGTCGAACGCCACCAGCATCTGCCCGTCGCGGCAATCGAAGATCGACGCACCCGGTTCGCTGCCGAAGGTGCTGATCGTCGGGCGCGTTCCCGGCGTCGAGTTGAACGGGTACATCCAGCGGTCATAGGCGGGCGTGCCGAGGTCTGCCGTCCAGGTCTGGGCTGCGGAGGCGACGCAGGCGATCAGGAGGGCGGACGCGGCGGCGGCGGGGGTAGTGGTCTTCATGGGCATCCGAAAAAGCGGGGGAGGAATACTATGTGGCGTTCCCGTGAACCGTCCCGGCATTCCCAGTTCCCGCCCCTTTTTGGCCCGTCCCGGCTTCTCGCTCGTCGAGCTGCTGGTGGTGGCGGCGGTCATCGGGCTGGTGGTCGGGATCATGGTGCCGGTGTCGGCGGGCGCGCGCCGCGCGGCTGCGCGCGGGCAGGCGGGGGCCCGGCGGCGGGGGCTGAGGGCGGCGTGGAGCTCCTACGCCGTCGACGAGGGCGGGTTCGTGATCCCCGGATACCGCTCGGGCCTCGCTGCACGCGACGACCAGGGAAACTCGATCCCGCCGGAGTCCTTCGGCGGCGACGTCGAGGTGCAGCGGCGCTGGCCCTGGCGGCTGGCGCCGTGGCTCGGCGGCGACCTGCGGCGCCTGTATGCCGGGCCGAACGCCGAACTGCTGGAGAAGCTGCAGTCGGGCGACCCCTCGCGCTTCCACTACTTCGTCTCGCTCTACCCGAGCTTCGGCATGAACACGGCCTGGGTCGGCGGCGACGAGTCGCGCTTCCCGGTCGAAGAGCTGCTGCCGAACGGTGCGCCGAACCCGCTGCGCCGGCTCACCGTGACCCGGCTGTCGGACGCGAAGCACCCCGCGCGGACCATCGCCTTCGCCTCCGCGCGCACCAATGCGACGGCGGACGGCTCGATGAGCGAGGGCCACTTCCGCATCGACAGCCCCTGGCTCTCCTCGCCCGGCGTGCGCTGGGCGCCCGAGTACGCGCCGGACGATCCCTCGAGCTTCGGATCGCTCAGTGCGCGCTTCGGCGGCGACGTGCTCACCGCCACGCTCGACGGTGCCACGGAGTTCGTCCCCGTCGACTCGCTGCGCGACATGCAGCGCTGGTGCGACCGCGCCCCCGAGGCGGCGTGGTGGATCGGCAAGTGACGGCCCGTGTCCGCGGCGCGCGTGCGGCGCACCCCGACCCCGCGTTCACTCCTCGTCGGCGCGCAGCTTCGCGAGCACGGCGAGGTCCTCGAGCGTCGTGACGTCCTGCGTGCTGTCGCGGCCGGCGGCCACGTCGCGCAGCAGCCGCCGCATGATCTTGCCGCTGCGGGTCTTCGGCAGGGCATTCGTGAAGCGGATCATGTCCGGGCGCGCGATCGCGCCGATGTCCTTGGCGACGTGCTCCATGAGCCGCCGGCGCATCGAATCGCCCGCATCGTTCGCATGGTCGGGGTGCAGCACGCAGAAGGCGGCGACGCCCGTGCCCTTGATCTCGTGCGGCATGCCGACGACGGCGGCCTCGACCACGAGCTTGCTGCCCACCAGGCTGCTCTCCACCTCGGCCGTGCCGAGGCGGTGCCCGCTGACGTTCAGCACGTCGTCGATGCGTCCCATGATCCAGAAGTAGCCGCGCGCGTCGCGCCGCGCGCCGTCGCCGGCGAGGTACATGCCCTTGACGCGGCTCCAGTAGGTGTCGATGAACCGCTGCCGGTCGCCATGCACGCCGCGCAGCATGCCCGGCCACGGCCGGCGGATCACGAGCAGGCCGCCCGCATTCGGCGGGAGCTCGTTGCCGTCCTCGTCGACCACCGCGGCATCCACCCCGAACATCGGCAGCGTGCAGCTTCCCGGGACGGTGGGCGTGGCGCCGGGCAGCGGCGTGATCACGTGCCCGCCCGTCTCGGTCTGCCACATGGTGTCGACGATCGGGCAGCGGCCGCCGCCGATCCGCTCGTGGTACCAGACCCATGCCTCCGGGTTGATCGGTTCGCCCACGGTGCCGAGGACGCGCAGGCTCGACAGGTCGTGCCTTGCGGGGTGCTCGTTGCCCCAGCGCATGAAGCTGCGGATCGCGGTGGGCGCGGTGTAGAAGTGGGTGGCGCGGTGGCGCTCGACGATCGCCCAGAAGCGGTCCTCGGCGGGGAAGTTCGGCGCTCCCTCGTACATCACCGTCGGCACGCGGTTGGGGAGGATGCCGTAGACGATGTAGCTGTGCCCGGTGATCCAGCCCAGGTCGGCGGTGCAGAAGTAGACCTGCCCGGTGCCCGGCACCAGGTTGAACGTCCAGCGCGCGGTGGCGGCGGTGAACACCATGTACCCGCCGGTGGTGTGCACGATGCCCTTGGGCTTCCCCGTGCTTCCCGAGGTGTAGAGGAGGAAGAGTGGGTGCTCGCTGTCGACGGGCTCGCAGGCGCGGCGGCCGGACTGTGCGGCGACCAGCTCGTGCCACCATGCGTCGCGCGCCGGCTTCATCGTGCAGTCGGTCCCGGTGCGCCGCAGCACCAGCACGTGGCGCACGTCCGGCAGGCGCTCGCAGGCGGCATCGACGTTCTGCTTGAGCGGCACCACCGCACCGCGCCGCCAGCCGCCGTCGCACGTGACGATCACCGTGCTGCGTGCATCCTGCACGCGGTCGACGATCGCCTGCGAGGCGAAGCCGCCGAAGATCACGCTGTGCGGCGCACCGATCCGCGCGCACGCGAGCACCGCGACGGCAAGCTCGGGAACCATCCCCATGTAGATCGTGACCACGTCCCCCTTGCGGACCCCCAGCGACTCGAGCGCCTCGGCGCAGCGCGCCACCTCGCCTTGCAGCTCGCGGTAGGTGATGCGGCGCACCTCGGGACCGCCGGGACCCACCGGCTCGCCCTCCCACAGGATCGCCACGTCGTCGCCGTGGCCTTCCTCCACCTGGCGGTCGACCGCGTTGAAGCAGGCGTTCGTGGTGCCGCCGACGAACCACTTCGCGTCGGGCAGCTCCCACTCCAGGACCTTCGACCACGGCGTGAACCAGCGGAAGCCGCGCGCCACGTCGCCCCAGAAGCCCTCCGGGTCGCGGATCGACCGTTCGTGCATGGCGCGGTAGGCGTCCATGCCGTCGACGTGCACCGTGCCCATGCGGGCGGGGAAGTCCGCGGGCGGCGGGAAGAGGCGGTCTTCCGTCAGGACGGACGTGATCGAGGCGGGCTGGGCCATGCCGCGGAAACTACCGCCCGCGGAAATCAGGATTGGTTCCCGTTCACCCAGGCCCCTGTTCGCCCCCCACGGAACACGAGATCCACCCCCCCCGGCTCCATCTTCCCCATTTACAGTCGACGCGGCCGGCCGCGAAGGCGCGCGCGATGCGCAGTGCGTCCGGCGCGCGCGACGGGTCCTTGCCGCCCGCCTGCGCAAAGTCGGGGCGTCCGCCGCCCTTGCCGCCGCACGCCTCGGCCGCGGCGCGCACCCAGTCGCCGGCCTTCAGGCCCTTGGCCTGCAGCTCCTTCGGCACGTCGGCGGCGATCGCCACCTTGCCGCCCGCCTCGTCGGCGCTCAGGAGGAGGATGGCGCTTGCGGGCCGCTTGGCGCGCACGGCGCTCAGCGCCGAGAGCAGGGCCGCGGGATCGGCACCCTCGACCGGCTCGACGATCACGGCACCCGACGCACGGTCGGCGATGTCACGCGCCTGCGCGACCACCGCGTCGCGGTTGGCGCCTTCCTGCGCCTTGCGCCAGTCCTTGACCTTCTCGCGCAGCTCGGCGAGCGCGGGCTCGATGCGGTGGCGGAACGACACCGAGAGCGGCGCCTCGGCCACCTCGGCGGCGATCGCCGCAAGCTCCGCGGCCAGGGCCTCGCCCGCATGCCGGCGTGCGGCCGACAGGCGCTGCTCGATGGACGCGGCGGTGGTCGCCGCGGCGTGCGCCGCCGCACCGGTGATCGCGAAGATCCGGCGGATGCCCGCGCTCGAGGCACCCTCGCCGACGATCGCGAAGTGCTGCGCCTGCTCGGCGTTGCGGAGGTGCGTGCCGCCGCAGAACTCGATCGACAGGCCGCGCCAGCGCGCGTTCGACGGGTCGGCCAGCATCTCCTCGACCGTGGCACCGATCGCCACGACGCGCACCGGGTCGGGGTAGCGCTCGCCGAACACCGCGCGCACGCCGCTGATGGCGCGCGCCCGGTCGAGCGGGACGGTCGCGTGGTGCACCGGCAGCGTCCGCGCGATGGCCGCGCTCACCAGCACCTCGACGCGGCCGACCTCGTCGGGCGTCATGGCGCGGCCGTGCGTGAAGTCGAAGCGCAGCCGGTCGTCGGCGACCAGTGACCCGCGCTGCTCGACGTCGCCGCCGAGCACCTCGCGCAGGGCATGGTTCATCAGGTGCGTGGCGGTGTGGTTGGCGGCCACGCGCTCGCGGCGCGCGCGCTCGACGGTGGCGGTGGCGTCGTCGCCCACCGTGACGGCGCCGTGCGTGGAGTGTCCGACGTGGAGCACGTACTCGGCGGCGCGCTGCGTGTCCTCGACGGCGAAGCGGTGCGTGCGCGCCGTGCCGCGGCCGCACTCGACGATGCCGGTGTCCCCGACCTGCCCGCCGGACTCGGCGTAGAAGGGGGTCTTCCGCAGGACGAGCGCGACCGTCTGCTCGGCCATCGCCTTCTGCACCAGCGCGTGGCCGTCCCAGATGGCGGCGACGGCGGTGTTCGTGGGCTTCGGGTCGTCGCGGCCGGAGTCGTCGGTGGCGTGCACGTGCAGGCCAGTGCGCAGCTTCTCCAGGACGTCCGGCGGCGGCATGCGGAACCCGCCGTCCTTGCCGCCGCCCTCGCGGCTGCGGCTGCGCGCGGCCTCCATGAGGCGCTCGTACCCGTCCGTGTCCACGGACAGTCCGCGCTCCTGGGCCATCACCTGCGTGAGGTCGATCGGGAAGCCGAAGGTGTCGTGCAGGCCGAAGGCATCCTGCGCGGCGATGCAGCCGCCGGCACCCGCGCGCCGGGCGGCCTCGTCGAAGAGGGCGATGCCGCGCTCGAGCGTTCGCCCGAAGGCCACCTCCTCCTCGCGGATCGCGTGCACCACCTTGGAGGCGTTCTGCACCAGCGTCGGGAAGGTCTCGCCGAGGGTCTCGACCACCGCGGGCACGAGCCGGTAGATGAATGGCTCGCGCGCGCCGAGGTGCTGGTGGCCGGCGCGGATCGCGCGGCGCAGGATGCGGCGCAGCACGTAGTTGCGGCCGTCGTTTCCGGGTGCGGCGCCGTCGGCGATCGCGATCGACAGGCAGCGCACGTGATCGGCCACCACGCGATAGGCGGTGTCGACGGGGTCCTCGAGCCTGCCTTGGTACGGGCGCGTGCCGGTCACCTTCTGGGTCAGCTCGAAGATGGGCGAGAAGAGGTCGGTGTCGTAGTTCGACCGCCGGTCCTGCAGCACGCTCACCAGGCGCTCGAGGCCCATGCCGGTGTCCACGTGCTTGGCCGGCAGCGGCGTCAGCTTGCCGCCCGGCTCGCGGTTGAACTGGATGAACACCAGGTTCCAGATCTCCAGGACGTCCGGGTCGCCGGAGTTCACGAGCGACGCCGCGTTGCGTCCGCCGATCCGGTCGAAGTGCACCTCGGTGCAGGGGCCGCACGGGCCCGTCTCGCCCATCTCCCAGAAGTTGTCCTTCATGTTCCCCGGGATCACCTGGTCCGCGGGCAGGAACCTGAGCCACAGGTCACGGCTCTCATGGTCCGGCTCCACGCCCTGCTTCGGGTCGCCGGCGCACCAGGTGGCGTACAGGCGCGATCGGTCGATGCCGTACACCTTCGTCAGGAGCTCGAAGGCCCACTCGATGGCTTCCTTCTTGAAGTAGTCGCCGAGGGACCAGTTCCCCAGCATCTCGAAGAAGGTGTGGTGGTACGTGTCGCGGCCGACGTCCTCGAGGTCGTTGTGCTTGCCGCCGGCACGGATGCACTTCTGGGTGTTGACCGCACGCGTGTACGGGCGGGTGCCGCGGCCCAGGAACACGTCCTTGAACTGGTTCATGCCCGCGTTGGCGAAGAGCAGCGTCGGGTCGTCGAAGGGGATCGCCGGGCTCGACGGCACCATGACGTGCGCGGCCTTCTCCTCGAAGAACCGGATGAACTCCCGGCGGACGTCGGCGGCTCGGCGGGCAGGCTGCGGCATGAGGGGGCACAGTGTAGGTGGGGCCACGGTGCGTCCCGCCACGTCCGTAGACTGCCCGCATGCAGCGATCCAGGCGGCCGTTCGTGGGCGGGAACTGGAAGATGAACACCGACCTCGCCGCGGGCGTGGAACTCGCCGAGGACACCCTGGCGGCGCTCGCCGCGGGCGGGCTCGAGCAGTCGGTTGACGTCGCGCTGTTCCCGCCGTTTCCCTACCTGCAGTCGGTCGGTCGCGCGCTCGGCCACTCGAACGTGATGCTCGGCGGGCAGGACTGCTCGGTCGAGGCGTCGGGCGCGTTCACGGGTCAAGTGAGCGCCGCGATGCTCTGCGACCTCGGGGCGCGTTCCGTGATTATTGGGCATTCCGAGCGGCGCCACGGGCTTGGCGAGGACGACGACCTGCTCCTCGAGAAGCTCGCGATCGCGCTCGAGAGTGGGCTGGTCGCCGTGCTGTGCGTGGGCGAGACGCTCTCGCAGCGCGACGATGGCCGCGCGGAAGCCGTGGTGGCGGCGCAAGTGCGCGGGTGTTTCGGGACGCTCACCGCCGAGGCGGCCATGCGGGCCGTGGTCGCCTACGAGCCCGTGTGGGCGATCGGCACGGGCCGCACGGCCAGTCCCGACGACGCGCAGGCGATGCATGCGTCGATCCGGGGGGTGCTGGCAGACCTGTATGATTCTTCGTTCGCCGCGCGGACCCGCGTCATCTACGGCGGCTCGGTCAACGCGAAGAACGCACGCGCGATCTTCGACCGGCCCGACGTCGACGGGGGCCTGATCGGCGGTGCCAGCCTCAAGGCTGACGACTTCGTCTCGATCTGCCGCGCCGCGGCAGAGGCGTGGTCGGCGACCTGAGGCCGCGAAGGAACTCCGCCCATGGGCGTCCTCTTCACGCTCCTCGTCATCCTCTTCCTGATCGCCTCGGTCTGCCTGGTGCTCATCATCCTGGTGCAGCGCCCGCAGGGCGGTGGCCTGGCGCAGGCCTTCGGCGGGGGCTCGGGCGGCACCGACACCGCCTTCGGCGGACGCACCGGCGACGCGCTGACCTACGCCACGGTGACCGCCTTCGGCATCTACCTGGCGCTCGCGATCGCGCTGAACATCATGGACAGCTCGCTGACCGCGCCGGCGGCGCCGCCGGAGGAAGTGCCGGTCGCCCCTGCCCCCGCCCCTGCGGCGGTGATCCCGCAGCCGGTCGAGATGCCTCCGCCGACCGAGGTGCCGGCCTCCGCGCTGGCGCCGGTGGCACCCGCGCCCGCCGAACCGGCGCCCGCGCCTGCGCCTGCTCCGGAGTCGGCCCCCGCGCCGGCCCCCGCAC
>JBJTJU010000162.1:0-13391 GCA_046096165.1 Phycisphaerales bacterium
GTCACGCGCACGCGGCCGCCGTGGGCGTCGGGGGTCCAGAAGGGAAGCTCCGGGCCTCCCGGGCCATCGGTCTCGAGCCGTCGCGCGGCGCGCGGCGCGGCGGCGAGCGCGTCGTTGAACGCGCGCGCGCAGGCGTGCGGGTCGCGCGCGGCGTGTGCCACGATCGCGCGCCCAAGCCCGGTGCCGAGGAGCGCCGACGACCGCACCACCGCGGCGGGCGCGCCGAGTTCCGGCGTGCACGCGCGCACGGCGTCGACCACCTGCGCCACCGCATCCGGCGCACCGCGCGCGGCGGCCAGCGCATGCCGCATGCGTTCGAGCCCCACGCCCACGCATGGCAGGGCGGGGCGCGCGCCATGGGCCGGTTCGAAGTCGCGCACGTCGAAGGCGGGCCGCTCCGCGGGCACGGTGCCGGGCGCAACCTTCGGGCCGAAGCGGTGCGTCACGGCGGACCAGTGCCCGTCGGTCTCGACCGGCACGCGCACTTCCGCAGGGTCGCGGACGTCGGTGTCGATCACGAGCCACGCAAGGGCCGCGCCGTCGCGCGCCGCGCGCTCGGCCGCCCACATGAACTTCGCCGCGATGCCGGGGTGCCACCACTCAGGCTGGTGCCCGCACCCGACCACGGCGCCGCTCGGGATCCCGAGTTCCTGACGCGTCGAGGCGCGCCACTCGGAAAGCGACTGCCCCAGGAGCACCGTGCCGGAATCCGCGTCCGCCGTCACCGGACCCGCGCTGCGCACCAGGACCTCGGGCGACGCCCCGCTCATCGCGCGGCGACGCCGGCCCGCCGCGCGGCGAGCAGCGCCTCGCAGCGCGCCAGCTCGCGCGTGAACGTGGCGCGGTAGAGGTTGATGCGGCGCGCCGGGTCGTCGAGCTCCTCGCCGAACGAGCGGTCGAGGTCGATGTAGATGCGCGGCACCGGGATCTCCTCGATGCGCAGGCCGTTCGCCACCGCCTGCACCCAGAACTGCATGGGGAAGTCGTAGCCATCCACGTCGAGCGCCAGGGCGCGCAGCGCGGCGGTGCGGTAGGCCTTGAATCCGCAGAAGGCGTCGGTGATGCCGGTGCCGAGCGCGGGGGCGTGGCCGGCGCGTGCCGGCACGTCGCCGAGCATCGCGTTGATCTCGGCGGTGAGCGTGCGGTTGATGGCGCGCCGGTCGCGCGGCGCGTCGTCGTCGCGCACGCTCGCGCGCAGGTAGCGGCTGCCGCTCACGACGTCCGCCGTGTTCGCGCGGATCGCCTGCATGAAGTCGGGGATGGACGCGGGTTCGTGCTGCTCATCGCAGTCCATCGTGATCACCCAGTCCACGTGGTCGGCGGAGGCCGCGTGGAAGATGTCCTGCATGGCACGGCCGTAGCCGCGGTTGGTGCCGTGGCGCACCACGTCGACCGGGTGCTCGGCCAGGCGCGCCGGCGTGGCGTCGGTCGACCCGTCGTCGATCACCAGGATGCGGCTGCAGTGCGAGCGCACCGCGGTGAGCACGCGGTCGATCGAGTCGGCCTCGTTGAGGACCGGGATGGCGATCATCACGCTGGGAAGCCCGCTCATCGCGAGGCACCTCCCGCGGGCGCCTGGGCCGGGGCGGGGCCGTCCGGCACGCGCACCCGGATCGAGCGCCGCTCGCGCGGCACCACCCGCATCACCAGGATCCGCTCCTCGCTCCGCACGGCGACCGGTCCCTCGCCGGGACGGATCCACGTGCTCGTCTGCCGCGTCAGGTGCGCGAACGGAACCTCGAGCTCGAAGCGCACGTCGACGCGCGGCGCATCGAAGGTGCCGCGCGGCGTGCGGAGGCGGTCGACCGCGGCAAGGCGGGCCGTGCGCGTGGCCCGCCCGCGGGCCGACGAGCCGCCGGCGCGCCGGGTCACCGCGGCACGCGACTCCGCGCGGTGCTCGGCGCCCGCGGCAAGCGTCGCCGGCGCGAGTTCAAGCGGCGGGTCGAACGCCGTCACCGCGCCATCGGAACGGTCGCGCTGCGAGACCATCGCCACGGCGCCGTCCGCCGCGCGCGACAGGGTCCGGTCGGCGGCGGGATCGGTGCGCGCGGCACGCGCGGCGTCCGGCGCCGCGCCACCCGCCGATGTTTCGGCGGCGTCCGTGCGGATCTCAAAACGCACCCCCGTCTCCACGTCTTCCCAGGTCGCCGCGCCCGCGGACATCGGCTCGAGGTCCGCGGCCGACACGACGGTGCCCGCGGGGGCGTCGGCGGTCGACAGCACCTCGAACGGGTCGCGCGGCTCGACGCCCTCGGCCGACACGCAGCCCGCGGCCAGCACGGCCACGCCTGCCAGGCATGACGCCCACGTGCCCGTCATTGCGTCGGCAGGCCCTTCCGCTGCCACAGCTCGAGCAGCGCCTTCGGCTCGATCTTCTCGATCACGGTGCCGTCGTCGGCGGCACGGCGCTCGACCTGCCCGTTCGCGTCGCACCGCTGCTCGAGGAACGGCGCCTCGAGCGTCGCACGCGTCTCGAGCATGAGTCCGGCGCCCGACGGGCGCACGCGGTCCATGCGCTGCGTCATGCGTCCGCTGCGCGCATCGAACCAGTAGAAGCCGAGGTCGACCGGCGCATCGGGGCGGGGCAGCAGGCGCGGCAGCAGCAGCGCCTCCGCCTGCGAGAGGTAGGCGGTGGGGATGTTCCAGCGCTTGGGTTCCTCGGCCGGGACGTCGAGGTTCACCGTCGCCACCTGGAGCGTCGGACGCGGCATGCCCGCGCTCGGCTCGGTGCGGATCCCGAGCTGCGACGACGTCTTCGACGTCTTGCCGCTGCGCGCGGTGGTGCGCACGGTCCAGAACTCGCGCCCGCGGTCCCAGCGCATCCAGTAGCGGGCGTCGGTGTCGACGAAGGCGGTGCCGCGCTCGTCGCCCAGGAGGCGCACCTGGACGCGCACGGCCAGGCCCTTCTCGCGCTCTTCCGCGGTCCATTCCTTGGGCGAACGGTCGGGGTTCGCCGCGCCCTGCTCGGCCTCGACGGCAAGCAGCGTCATGTAGCCCTCCTCGCGCACCGTGCCGTCGCTCAGGGTCCGCGTCATGCGGAACCAGTGGGGCGCCGGCGCAGCACCGCCTGGGCCCGGTGCATCGAGCGCCTTGCGCAGCGCGGCCTCGTCGATGCTTGCCAGGAGCGCCGCGCCGCGCTGCACGCGTGCGTCGCGCGCCGCGGCCACCACGCCCGGATCCTCGATCTCCATGGTGCGGAACGAGCGGTCGAGCAGCGGGCGCACGGCGCGGAAGTCCTGCTCGGACACCAGCGACGAGATCACGATGAACTCGTTGGGCGCGATCTGCGCCATGAAGTAGCCCTGGACCGCGGACACCTCGTCCTCGCCGCTGCCTTCGCGCAGCGAGGTGTAGAGCGACGCCGCCGGCCGCTCCCCGAGGTTGAACTCCTCCCGGTCGAGGACGGCGAAGACCAGGTCCGGCGCCGGGCGCTCGCTCACGCTCTTGATGAGGGCGTCGATCTGCTTCGCCGGGGAACTGGTCGGCTCGCTGGCGACCAGCCGGGTGACGCGCAGGATGAAGCGCGGGGTCTCCGAGCGCTCGGAGACAATCCAGACGGCGTTCGGCCCCTGGCCGTCGGCGCGCAAGACGCTGCCGGCCGGGGGGCGGAAGCGCATGCCGAGCAACTCAAAGTCGAGCGGGGTGGGGTCGAGGCCGTCTTTCTGCGCTTGAGGCGCTTGATTATTGGACGTACTCGCCACGCGCGGTGCCATCGGCCGCGTCGCCGGCGCCTGCGCCACCGCACCCGCCGTCAGAAGTGCGGTCGCTGCAACAAGATGGACCCAGGCGCGGCGCATCGGGATGAGTGGGGAAGGTTATCGCGACCCGTGACGGGCGGGGCGGGGAGGGGTCCCCGCGTGCGTTGACAGGCACGGCGGCCTCAGTACACTTGTCGATTCGCGTTTCTGCGGAACCCGGTTCGTCGGCTCGTTGCCGGCGGCCCATCCCGCCGAATCCGCGAGCTCAGGCGACCGAGGAACGGCAGCACCATGCAGGGCGGCAAGATTCGAATTCGGATGGAAGCCTACGACCACCAGGCGCTCGACGCGTCGGCCCGCGAGATCGTGGACCACGCCAAGCGCACCGGTGCGCGCGTCGCCGGCCCCGTGCCCCTGCCAACCCGCCGCGAGATCTACACCGTCAACCGCTCGCCGTTCATCGACAAGAAGAGCCGCGAGCAGTTCGAGATGCGCACGCACAAGCGCATCATCGACATCACCGAGCCGAACCACCGGACCGTCGAGGCGCTCAACCGCCTGGTCGTCCCGGCCGGCGTGTTCGTGAAGATCAAGGCCTGACCATGTCCAGCAGCAAGACCGGCATCCTCGGCAGGAAGATCGGCATGACCCGCTTCTTCCGCCCCGACGGGACCAACATCCCGGTGACCGTCATCCAGGCCGGCCCGTGCGTCGTCACGCAGGTGAAGACCAGCGAGACCGACGGCTATGCCGCCGTGCAGATCGCCTTCGACGACATGAAGCCGCGCAACAGCACGCAGGCCATGATCGGCCACGATGCGAAGGCCGGCGCCGCCCCCAAGCGCGCGCACCGCGAGCTCCGCCTGGCCACCGACGCGGACGCGCAGGCGTTCACGCTCGGCCAGGAGATCAAGGTCGACACGCTCGGCGAGCTCAAGTTCGTCGACATCGTGGGCACCAGCAAGGGCAAGGGCTTCGCGGGCGTGATGAAGCGCCACAACTTCAAGGGCATGTGCGCCACGCACGGCACCGAGCGCAAGCACCGCACCGGCGGCAGCATCGGCAGCCACGGCACGGACCGCGGCCACGGCGCGAAGATCAAGAAGGGCAAGCGCATGGCTGGCCGCATGGGCGACGAGCAGGTCACCGTGCGTTCGCTCGACGTGGTGAAGCTCGACCCCGAGAACAACATCCTGCTCGTCAAGGGTGCCGTCCCCGGCGCCAACGACGGGCTCCTCCTCATCAAGACGCCCTCGAGGCTCTACAAGCGCAAGGTCAGGATCCAGGCTGGCGCCGCGTGAGGCGCGCCACCCTGGGACCGTGAAGGCCGCCGCCAAGACGGCGCGGAACCACGCGGTCACGACAACGTGACGACACCGTCCGAGCGCGGAGCGCCCGGACGGGAAACAGGAACCTGAGTCGAATCCTGCCCGACGCCGCCAACGACAGGCGCCGGGAGGAGGAGGCGAATGCGGAGAACCCGCGAAGGTCAGAACCATGATTGAACTTCCGATCATCAACTCAGAAGGCAAGCAGGTCGACGTCCTCAAGATCGACGAGGCCGTCCTTGGCGGGGAGATCCGCCACGCGCTGCTGAAGCAGGCCTACGTCGTCACCCACGGCAACCAGCGCCAGGGGTCGGCCCGGACCAAGAGCCGCGGCTCGGTCGAGGGCTCCACGCGCAAGCTCTACAAGCAGAAGGGCACGGGCAACGCCCGCGTCGGCGCCAGCCGCGTGCCGAACCGCAAGGGCGGCGGCGTGACCTTCGCGAAGACCCGCACCCGCGAGGACTTCCGCACCAGCCTCACCAAGAAGATGCGCCGCCTGGCCAACCGCAACGCGCTCCTCGCGAAGCTGGTGGACAACGAGGTGAAGTGCTTCGACACGCTGGCCTTCGGCGAGCCGAGCACCAAGGCGTTCGCCGGGATCCTGGGCAAGGCCGGCATCGACCGCACGTGCCTGGTCGCGGTCGCGGCCGACAACCGCAACGCGATGCTCTCGGCGCGCAACATCGACGGCGTCGACGTGCGCCGCATCGAGCAGCTGAACGCGTTCGACCTGCTCAACCACCGCTACCTGGTCGTGGACCGCGCGTCGCTCGCGTCGTTCCTCGACGGCAGCTGCTACCCCGCCTCCGAGAAGAAGGCCGACTGATGGAACCCACCCACGTCATCAAGATGCCCATCGTCACCGAGAAGGTGACCGCGGCCGGCGACTCGAACCAGTACGCGTTCCACGTCGACCAGCGCGCGACGAAGACCGACGTCAAGAAGGCCGTCGAGGCCATCTACGGCGTGAAGGTCGTCGACGTGCGCACGCAGGTCCGCCGCGAGCGCGACCGCACCTACAAGTACGGCAAGGTCCAGGGCAAGACCTGGAAGCGCGCGATGGTGCGCGTGGCCGCCGGCCAGAAGATCGAACTGTTCTGAACGGAACCGGAGCTCCCCGATGCCAATCCGCGTCTACAAGCCGACCACCAACGCCCGCCGCAACGCGTCGGTCAACATGCATGCCGAGGTGACGAAGAAGTCGCCCGAGAAGAGCCTGCTGCGCCCGCTGCACAAGACCGGCGGCCGCAACTGCCAGGGCAAGCTCACGGTCATCCAGCAGGGCGGCGGCCACAAGCGCCGCTACCGGCTGATCGACTTCAAGCGCCAGAAGGACGACATGAAGGCCATGGTGGTGGGGATCGAGTACGACCCCAACCGCACCTGCCACATCGCGCTGCTGAAGTACGAGGACGGCACGCTGCGCTACATCCTGGCGCCCCGCGGCCTGACCGCCGGCGACACCGTGCTCAGCTCGGCCTCGCAGATCGACCCGCGCAGCGGCAACTGCATGCCGCTGAAGCACATCCCGACCGGCCTCGAGGTGCACAACGTCGAGAACGCCCCCGGCCGTGGCGGCGTGATGGTCCGTGCCGCCGGCATCGGCGCGCGCCTGACCAACAAGGAAGGCCGCTTCGCCACGCTGGTGATGCCCTCGGGCGAGATCCGGCAGGTGCTGCTCGAGTGCCGCGCCACGGTCGGCTCCGTCGGCAACCCCGACAACGCCAACGTGGTGATCGGCAAGGCCGGCCGCGCGCGCTGGATGGGCCGCCGGCCCCGCACCCGCGGCGTCGCCATGAGCCACCACCAGCACCCGCACGGCGGCGGCGAAGGCCGCTCCAAGGGCGGCCAGGAGCCGTCCAACGCCAGCGGCACCCAGTCCAAGGGCGGACGCACGCGCCGCTTCGGCCTGGCCACCGACAAGCTCATCATCCGCCGCCGCAAGAGCCGCCGCTACGGCCAGCTCAAGCTCTGACCCTGACCACCCGGAGATACCACCATGTCACGTTCGCTCAAGAAGGGCCCGGTCGTCGACGAGAAGCTGTTCCGCCGCGCGGAAGCGCAGCAGCAGTCCACCGGCAAGCGCCTCCCGATCAAGACCTGGCGCCGCGCGTGCACCATCGTGCCCGAGTTCGTCGGCCTCACCTTCGCGGTCCACAACGGCAAGTCGTTCGTCGACGTGTTCGTCACCGAGGAGATGGTCGGCCACAAGCTCGGCGAGTTCTCGATCTCGCGCCAGTTCCGCGGCCACACGAACAAGAAGGAGGGCGCCGCGACGCCGGCCTGACGCCGCGCCGCTGACGCCGAGGAGACCACACGATGGCCACCGAAACCAGCAACTTCACCGCCAGCCACCGCTTCGCGCGGATCGCGCCCCGCAAGGCGCGCCTGGTCGCCGACATGATCCGCGGCAAGGGAATCGAGGACGCGCTCGCCGCGCTCGAGTTCAGCCCCCGCCGCGGCGCGTGGTTCATCAAGAGCGTCCTGCGCAGCGCCATCGCCAACGCCGAGGAGCGCAACGCCGACGTCGGCCGCCTCTTCGTGAGCGAGAGCCGCGTGGACGAGGGCCCGACCATCAAGCGCTTCCAGCCGAAGGACCGCGGCCGGTCGCACCCCATCATGAAGCGCACGAGCCACATCCACGTGTCCGTCGACGTCCGCTGACGCCAGGAAGCAGGAAGCACCCCCAATGGGACAGAAGACCAACCCCTTCGGATTCCGAGTCGGCGTCACCGAGACGCACAAGAGCCGCTGGTTCGCGCCCAAGGCGCTGTACGGCGAGCTCCTGGTCGAGGACTACAAGATCCGCAAGTTCATCGACAAGCGGCTCAACCAGACCCCGCCGTACGCGGCCGTGTCGGACATCTACATCGAGCGCACCCGCGAGGAGCTCTCGGTGATCGTCAAGACCGCCCGCCCGGGCCAGGTCGTGGGCCTGAAGGGCGCCGAGATCGAGCGCCTGACCAAGGACCTCGAGGCCCTGACGGGCCGCAAGGTCGGCATCAAGATCATCGAGATCAAGAACCCCGAGATCGTCGCCCGCCTCATCGCCGAGTCGATGGGCGAGCAGATCAAGAAGCGCGCCAACTACCGCCGTGTCGTGAAGCAGCGCGCCGAGGGCGCGATGCAGAACGGCGCCAGGGGCATCCGCATCCTGATGTCGGGCCGCCTCGGCGGCGCCGAGATCGCGCGCAACTTCGACACCCGCCTCGGGTCGATCCCCCTCACCACGCTGCAGGCCAACATCGACTACGCGGTGGCGCACATCACCACCACGTACGGCGTGATCGGCATCAAGGTGTGGGTCTACAAGGGCCTCTTCGAGCAGGCCGAGGACGACGTGACCACCAACGCCGCCGGCGGACGGGCCCGCGCCCGCGGCCGTCGCTGACCGCACACTGACCGCAGGAACCAACGATGTCGAACCTCATCCCCAAGCGAGTCAAGTTCCGCAAGCAGCAGCGCGGCAAGCTCAAGGGCAACGCCACGCGCGGCAACTACGTCGCGTTCGGCGACTACGGCCTGCAGAGCCTGGAGGCGTGCTGGATGTCCGGCCGCCAGCTGGAGGCCGGCCGCATCGCGGCGCAGCACTTCCTGCGCCGCCAGGGCAAGGTGTTCATCCGCGTCTTCCCGGACAAGCCGATCTCGAAGAAGCCGCTGGAGACCCGAATGGGAACCGGCAAGGCCGACGTCGACTTCTGGGCCGCGCGCATCAAGCCCGGCACCGTGCTGTTCGAGATCGCGGGCGTGCCCGAGGACCTCGCCAAGCAGGCGTTCGCCCGAATCGCAAACAAGATGCCGGTCCGCTGCCGCTTCGTCGGCCGCCGGCTCGCAGTCTGACCCCGACCACCCGAAAGGCAGCCCAGAGATGAAGGCAGCAGAGGTCAAGAAGCTCCGCGACGACGAGATCGCCGCCGAGGCCGCGCGCCTGCGCAGGAAGCTCTTCGAGCTCCGCGCGCAGACGGTCACCGAGAAGGTGAAGGACCACTCCCAGTTCCGCAAGAACCGCAAGGACCTGGCTCGCGTCCTGACCGAGCGCAGCGCACGCAGGAAGAAGGCAACCAAGTGAGCACCAAGGCAGAGATCAAGGTGGGCGAGAACGCCCAGCGCCGCGTGGGCGTCGTCCAGACCGCCACGCGCGACAAGACCCGCAAGGTCACGATCCAGTACGTGTCCAAGCACCCCAAGTACGGCAAGTACGTGCGCAAGCGCACCGTGCTGCACGTGCACGACGCGAAGAACGAGACGGGCGTCGGTGACCGCGTCGAGATCGCGGAGTGCCGGCCCATCTCCCGCACCAAGCGCTGGACCGTGGTCCGCGTGGTCGAGAAGGCCGCCGGCCGCATCGACCCCGTGTTCGAGACCGACACCGGCTCCCGCCGCAAGTGACCCGACCCAGGCCCCGAAGGAAGGCAGTCAAGAGATGATCCAGAAGGAATCAAGGCTCGAGGTGGCCGACAACAGCGGCGCGAAGGTCGCCATGGTGATCGGCATCATGGGCGTGTCCACCGCCAGCGGCCGCTTCACGCGCGTCACCATGGGCGTGGGCGACCGCGTCATGTGCGCCATCAAGGAGGCCATCCCGAACGGCCAGGTCAAGGCCGGCGACAAGGCCGAGGCCGTGATCGTGCGCGTGAAGGCGCCGACCCGCCGCAACGACGGCAGCTACGTGCGCTTCGACTCGAACGCGTGCGTGCTGGTCGACAAGGAAGGCAACCCGAAGGGCACCCGCATCTTCGGCGCCGTCGCGCGCGAGCTGCGCGAGAGGAACTTCATGAAGATCGTGTCCCTCGCCACGGAGGTCGTCTGATGCCAGCCCACATCCGCAAGGGTGACGTCGTCTTCGTCCGCTCCGGCGCCGACCGCGGCAAGACCGGCGAGGTCGTGTCCGTCGACCCGGGCACGTCCACGTGCGTGGTGAAGGGGATCAACCTCCGCACCCAGCACCTGAAGCCCACCCAGCAGCGCCCGAAGGGCGCCATCGTCAAGGCCGAGCTGCCCATCCACGTGTCGAAGGTCAGCCCGATGTCCGACGGCAAGCCCACCCGCGTGCGCTTCGCCACCAAGCCCGACGGCTCCAAGGTCCGCGTCGCCGCCCGCGACGGCAAGGAACTCGGCGCCGTCTCGCCCGCCCGCAAGGCCGGCAGGAAGTGAGCCCCGAAATGACCTCCGCAGCCCCCGAAACGTCCCGGCTCCAGAAGGCCTACAAGGAGCAGGTCGCCCCGAAGCTCATGAAGGAGTTCGGGCTGACCAACATCAACCAGGTGCCGGTCATCGACAAGGTGATCGTCAACACCGGCGTCGGCAAGCAGCTCGAGAACCAGAAGCTGAAGCCCGAGATCCGCGACACCGTGATCGACACCTACCGCCGCATCACCGGCCAGAAGCCGGTCATGACGCTGGCGAAGAAGAGCGTGTCGAACTTCAAGGTGCGCGAGGGCGCGCCCAGCGGGTTCATGGTCACGCTGCGCCGCGAGCGCATGTGGAGCTTCCTGGACCGCATGGTCAACCTGGCGATCCCCCGCATCAAGGACTTCCGCGGCGTCAGCGACCGCTCCTTCGACAAGGGCGGCTCCTGGAGCTTTGGCCTGAGCGAGCAGGCGGTCTGGCCGGAGATCAACATGGCCAGCGTGAACTTCTCGCACGGCATGAACATCACCGTGGTCTTCCGCAACAGCAACCCGAAGATGAGCCGCTTCGCGCTCGCCGAGCTGGGCATGCCGTTCGAGAAGCCCGAGGATCGCAGGAAGTAACCGCGCCCGCCCGCGCAGCACCCCGAACCAGAGAACCCGACAAGGACCCACCAGAATGGCCAGCAAGCGCGTCTTCGCCAAGATGAAGCGGAAGCCGAAGTTCAGTTCCCGCGAGAAGCTGCGGTGCGAGATCACGGGCCGCAGCCGCGGCAACTACCGCAAGTTCCGCATCTGCCGGCACATGCTCCGGGAGCTCGCGCTCCAGGGCATGATCCCGGGGATGCGCAAGGCGTCCTGGTGACCCCAACGAAACACGGAACAGAAGGAGCCGACCATGGCGCTTCATGACCTCACCGCAGACATGCTCACCCGCATCCGCAACGCCTGCCGCATCCGGCAGAAGCAGGTGACCGTCCTCAACAACAAGCTCAACCGCGGCGTCGCCGGGGTCCTCGCCAAGGAGGGCTACATCCGGGGCTTCGAGGTGGTGGCCGACGGCCGCCAGGGCCTCATCCGGCTCGACCTCAAGTACGGTCCGCGCGGCGAGAACCTCATCCACCACCTCGAGCGCGTCTCGCGCACCGGCTGCCGCATCTACCGCGGCGTCGAGGAGCTGCCCAGCCCGATGTCGGGCCTGGGCATCGCCATCGTCTCCACCAGCATGGGCGTCATGAGCGACCGCGAGTGCCGCGAGAAGCGGCTCGGCGGCGAGGTCGTGGCCACCGTCGCCTGAACCAGGCATCGCGCACAGGAGCAGCACCATGTCCCGCATCGCACGCAAGCCCGTCATGATCCCCTCCGGCGTCAAGGTGGCCGTCAACGCCGCCGCCCGCACGGTGAACCTCGAGGGCCCCAAGGGCAAGCTCTCGGTCAAGTACCGCCCCGAGGTCGGCGTCAAGGTCGACGGCTCGACGGTCGAGGTCACCATGGACCCGGCGATCGTCGACGTCGGCGGCAACCGCGCCTTCTGGGGCACCACCCGCGCGCTGATCGCCACCGGCATCGAGGGCGTCCTCAAGGGCTACGAGAAGAAGCTGGAGATCGTCGGCGTCGGCTGGGGCGCGCGCGTGCAGGGCAAGAAGCTCGTCCTCACGGTCGGCTTCGCCAACACGCTCGACGTGGCCATCCCCGACGGCGTCAAGGTCGAGGTGAACCAGACCATGGTCACCGTCAGCGGCCCCGACAAGCAGGCCGTCGGCGAGTTCGCCTCCAAGTGCCGCGCCAAGCGCAAGCCCGAGCCCTACAACGGCAAGGGCATCAAGTACGTCGACGAGGTCATCCAGCGCAAGCAGGGCAAGGCGTTCGGCTCCTGAGCCCGCCCACCCGAAGGAACACCACCATGGACAAGAGCAACGCCAGGACCGTCCGCCGCGAGCGCCGCAAGAAGGGCATGCGCAAGGAGATGATGGGCACGCCCGCGCGCCCGCGCCTCTGCGTGTACCGCTCGCTCCAGCACATCTACGCGCAGGTCATCGACGACCTCGCCGGCCGCACGCTGGTCTCGGCGAGCTCGCGCGACGTCACCGAGGTCGCCGGCAAGGGCGGCAACGTCGGCGCCGCGAAGGCCGTCGGCGCGGCGGTGGCCGAGCGAGCCCGCAAGGCGGGCGTGGACGCGGTCGTGTTCGACCGCAACGGATTCCGCTACCACGGCCGCGTCAAGGCGGTCGCCGACGGGGCGCGCGAAGGCGGCCTCAAGTTCTGACCCGCATTCCCCCCGACGAACAGGCACGAGGCCAACGACATGGCTGAGATCATCGACGAAACATCAAGCATCGAGTCCACCACGGTGGGCGTGTTCCGCACCAGCTCCACCGTGGCCGGCGGCCGCCGCTTCAGCTTCGCCGCGATGGTGGTGGTGGGCGACAAGCACGGCAAGATCGGCGTGGGCTACGCCAAGAGCAACCAGGTTCCGCAGGCGGTCGAGAAGGCCCAGAAGGAAGGCCGCCGCAAGATGGTCGCCTACCCGCTGCTGCGCAAGACCGTGCCGCACATGGTCGAGGGCCACTTCGGCGCCTCGAAGGTGCGCCTCCTGCCCGCGACCCCCGGCACCGGCGTCCTCGCCGGCGCAGCGGTGCGCGCGGTGCTCGAGATGCTCGGCATCCAGGACTGCCTCACCAAGAGCTACGGCTCCACCAACCCGAAGAACCTCGTCAAGGCGACCATCAACGCCCTCGAGCAGCTGCAGACCCGCGAGAGGGTCGAGGTCCTGCGCGGCGTGACCATCGGCCACACCATGGTCGAGCAGGCGGTCGAGCGCGGCCTGGCCGCGATGCCGCAGGTCCGCACCGGCGAGAAGATGCAGGCCCCGAAGAACACCCTCGGCGACGAGCGTCGCCGCGGCGGCGGACGCGGCGGCCCGCGCGGCCCGCGCGGCCCGCGCACCTTCGAGGAAGCGCCCGCACCGGCACCGGCAGCCGCTCCCGCGGCCGCACCCGCGGCGCCGGAGGCCCCGGCCGCCGGCTGACGGGACCGCGATCACCAGTCCACCACTGACCACGAACCACCAGACACAGGCAAGGGAGATCTCCCGCCATGATGATCCATGACATCACCAAGGTCGTCGGCAAGCACCGCCCCCGCAAGCGCGTCGGACGCGGCGAGGGCAGCGGCATCGGCGGCACCAGCACCCGCGGCCACAAGGGCGCGAAGAGCCGCGCCGGCTGGACCAGCCG
>JBJTJU010000163.1:0-5954 GCA_046096165.1 Phycisphaerales bacterium
GTGCGCAGGATGTGCTGCATGCGCGGGCGGCGCAGGTCGATGTAGCGGTACTTGAGGCGCGTCTCCTCGCCGATCTTCTCCGCGTCGTGCTCGTCGGGGAGGATGGGCGGGTTCTCGGCCTTGTTGAAGATCTCGAGCTCCTCGGCGACGAGCTCCACCTCGCCGGTCGCGAGCTTCGGGTTCGGGTCGCCGGCGCGCACGCGGAGCGTGCCTCGGACGCCGATCACGTCCTCGCGGCGCAGGGCGCGCGCGGCCTGGACGACGTCGGGGTGGCCCTGCTCGAGGTCGAAGACCACCTGGCACAGCCCGTCGCGGTCGCGCAGGTCGATGAACAGCAGGCCGCGGCCCTGGTCGCGGTAGGTGTTCACCCATCCGTTGAGGGCGACGGTGGCGCCGGCGTCGGCGAGGCGCGGCTGTCCGCAGGTGTGCGTGCGCTTGATCATGGGGAAGGGGGTGGAGGATAGGAAAATCCGGGCGGCGGCGGCCGTGCCCGGTTCCCCGGCTATTTTCCGCGCGTGCCCACCGTCCTCGTCACCGCGTTCGAGCCCTCCGGCGACGCCCACGCGGCGCCGCTCGTGCGCGCCCTGCGCGCGCAGGCGCCCGACGTCCGCGTGGTGGGCTGGGGCGGGCTGCGCATGCGCGAGGCCGGCTGCGAGATGGCCGGCGAGACCGCGCGCGACGGTGCCATGACCCTGGTCGGGCTGCGGAAGATCCTGGAGGTCCGCCGCACGGTGCGCGAGATCCGCGCGTGGGCCGCGGCGAACCCCGTCGACGTCCATGTCCCGGTCGACAGCCCCGCCGCCAACTGGCACATCGCGTCCTGGATGAAGCGCCACGGCCGCGGCGCGGCCGGCGGCTCGCACGTCGTCAACCTGGTCGCGCCGCAGCTCTGGGCGTGGGCGCCGTGGCGCATCCGCAAGTGGCGCCGCACGAGCGACGCGATCCTCTGCCTGCTTCCCTTCGAGGAGGCGTGGTTCCGCGCGCGCGGGGTGCGCGCGCACTTCGTCGGCCACCCGGTGCTCGCGCACCCGATCGATGCCGCCGCGCACGCACGCGCCGCCGCGTTCCCGCAGGGGGCGCCGCGGCTCCTCCTCCTTCCCGGCAGCCGCTCCTCCGAGGTGCGCACCAACATGCCGCGCATGCTCGAGGCCTTCCGCGCGGCGTCCGCCTCGCGGCCCGGGCTCTCGGGCGTCGTCATGGCCGCCAACGACGCGCTGGTGCCGCTCGTGCGCGCGGCCGCGCGCGGCGGGGCGTGGCCGGCGAACCTGCATGTGGCGAGCGGCGACCCGGACGCCGCGATCGCCTGGTGCAACTGCGCGCTCAACGTGAGCGGCACCGTGAGCCTCGACCTCGTGCACCAGCGCAGGCCGATGGTGGCCGTCTACTGGGCGTCATGGTGGAAGGTGCTGGTGGGGTCGTTCGTCCTCACCATGCGCGACCGCCTGCTGCCGAACATCGTGGCCGGCCGGCGCATCGTGCCGGAATTCGTGCCGTGGTCGGGCGGCACGGGCCCCGTCGTGCGCGCGCTTGCCCCGCTCCTCGACGATCCCGCGTTGCGCGCCCGCGTCGCCGCCGACCTCGACGCCGTCGCGCGTGCCTTCGAAGGACACGACCCCGGCCGTGAGTCGGCCGGGGTCGTGCTCGGTTTCCTGGGACGCTGACGCGGGCGGTGGGCCCGCCGCCGTCAGTTGACCGGCTCGAAGCTGAAGGTCTGCCCGCCGATGACGCCCTCGAGCATGAGGCCGCCGCCGTCGAAGGTCATGACCTTGACGCCGTCCTTGTAGTCGTTCGCCGCGCTGGCGCTCGCCGAGCCTGCGGTCGCGCTGCCGCCCGCCTGGAAGGCCGTCTCTCCGCGCTTGAACCTGGCGAACGCCGCCTCGTTCTCGAAGAAGATGACCTCGGAGAACGACTGGCCGCCGATCTGCGCGCCGATGGTGCCGCCGCCGGCGTCGGAGCGCGCGACGAGCTTGCCGCGCTCGTACACCAGGCCCTTGCCGGAGAAGCCGCCGACGATCAGGCCGCCCTTGCCGATCGCCGGGTAGACGGCGTAGCCGTGCGCGGACGAGAAGTCCTTCGCGGTGGAGGGGAACTTCGACTTGCAGGTCTCGATCGTGGCAGCCACGTCCGCCTTCAGGATCTTGACCTGCTCCTCGGGCGGGAGGCTCGAGCTCGGGCCGCAGCCGACCGGGAGCGTGGCGAGAGAGAGGGCGACGACGAGTGCGCAGTGCTTCATGAGGTGTCTCGGGGGAGGCGTGGGGCGGCCGGCGGCCGCGCTGGTCCCGGGGACGATACCGGGGCCCCGGTCACCGGGGACGTTTGCTTATAGTGCGTCCGTTCGCACCTCCGGCGTGTCGCGCCCTCGGCGGTCGCGCATCGCCGGCCGAGGCCACGGATCCATGCAGCACCTGAACGAAGCGCTCGAGGCCGTCAACGGCATCCTCTGGCACGATGCCGTCCTCTACGTGGTGCTCGGGGTCGGCGTGCTCTTCACCCTCTGGAGCGGCTTCGCGCAGTACCGGTCCCTGACCCACGGCGTGTCGGTGATCCGCGGCAAGTACGACGATGCGTCCGATCCCGGCGCGATCAACCACTTCCAGGCGCTGTCGACGGCGCTGAGCGGGACGGTGGGCCTCGGCAACATCGCGGGCGTCTCCGTGGCGGTCGCGCTGGGCGGCCCCGGGGCGGTGCTCTGGATGTGGGTCGTCGGCGTCGTGGGCATGGCGCTCAAGTTCACCGAGGTCACCCAGGCGATGCTCTTCCGCGACCTGAGCGACCCGAAGAACCCGCGCGGCGGCGCGATGTGGGTCTGCCGCAAGGGCTTCGCGCAGATCGCGCCCGGGCTGGCACCCCTCGGTGCGGTGCTCGGCGTGGTCTTCTGCATCACCGTCCTCATCTCGACCATCACCGGCGGCAACATGTTCCAGTCCTGGAACGTGGCCAAGATCACCACGACCTACGCACCGAGCGTTCCCGAGGTGGCGGTCGGCATCGTGATGGCGCTCGTCGTCGGGATGGTGATCCTCGGCGGCATCCAGCGCATCGGGTCCGTCACCGGCCGACTGGTGCCGTTCATGTGTGGCCTGTACCTGCTGGGTGCGCTGGTGGTCCTCGGCATGAACGTCGGGCAGATCCCCGCGATGCTCGCCCTGATCGTCAAGAGCGGCCTTCCCGCGTGGCTCGGAGGCGAGTCGGCGAACCCGGAAGGCGCCTTCATCGGCGGCACCACCGGCTACGCATTCCTCTGGGGAATGAAGCGCGCGCTCTTCTCCAACGAGGCCGGCCAGGGCTCCGCCCCCATCGCCCACTCCGCGGCCCGGACGAAGGAGCCCGTGCGAGAGGGCATCGTCGCCGGGCTCGAGCCGTTCGTCGACACGCTCGTCGTGTGCACCATCACTGCGCTCGTGGTGATCTCCAGCGGCGCGTGGAACCGCGCCCCCGCCGCGACGTTCCCGGAGGCCCCGGCGATGGTGGCGGTCGAGGGCGAGCCCGGCGCGTGGATCCCGTCGCTCACGAAGCTGCCGCCCAAGCCGGCCGAGGAGGCGAAGGTCTCCAACGTCTGGCGCGAGAACGACGGCCTGTTCGTGATGGTCCGCGGCCCGGTCGACGGCAACACCGGCCACGACCTGCACCGGGTGCTCGGCAAGGTGCGGTCCGATCCCGCCGGCGGCGATGCGCTGGTGATCGAGTGGCAGTCCTACCGGTCCGAGGCGCGGCCCGAGGTGGCCGGCCCCGAGATCCACATGAACCTGCCCGGCTCCTCGCTCGCCGGCTACGCCTTCGACCGGGCCGTGCCCGGCATGGGCATGTGGATCGTGACGCTCGCCTCGTGGCTCTTCGCCATCAGCACCATCATCTCCTGGAGCTACTACGGCGAGCAGGCGATCGACTTCATGGTCGGCCGTGCGGCGGTGTGGCCGTACCGGATCGTCTACTGCCTCGCGGTGCTGATCCCGACCATTCCCGGCCTGATCGAGACCGATGCCGAGCTCGACGCCTTCACCGCGCTCGGGACCGGCGTCATGCTGTGGGCGAACATCCCGATCATGCTGATCTTCGGCCCCATCGCGATGCGCGCGTACAAGGACTACTGCCGGCGCCTCGACGCCGGCCAGATGGCCTCGCACGCCGCGCCGCCGATCGCGGACGTCGTCGAGGGCCGGGACCGAAGGTAGCGGCACGTTCCCGCGCCGGCGGGCTTGGTCCGCCCGGCTGCCGTCCATACACTCGGGATCGTCATGCGCTCGTTCATCCTCCGTTCCGACCTCGAGCGCCACCGGATCGGCCGGTTCCAGCTGCCGCTCGGCCTCGAGCCCGTCGACCTGCCTGCGCCGGTGGAGGGATACACCGTGGAGTTCATGCAGTCCGAGGGCGACGCCCCCGACCTGCTGCGCTTCTACGCGGTGACCAGCTTCGAGCGCGTGGCGACGCTCCTCGAGGAGCTCTTCGAGCTGCTGCCGGACGAGGTCTTCCCGATCGTCGAGGTGGGGTCCAAGGACGCGTTCCGCTCCATGGACTCCTTCACCGCGCGCGAGCCGGTGTCCTTCGACGAGTTCATGGAGTCCTGGCGCGACTACCGGCAGGTGCTCCTCGAGGATGGGTCCATCGGCGCCGGCGCTCAGTCCGACGAGCCGTGGATGGAGGTGTTCCTCGACAGCTGGAAGGGCATCGAGGTCCAGGTGCCCCCGGGCATGCGCGACGACGTCGAGCGGATCCTCGCCCGCCACGGGCTCGAGGAAGTCGACCGCACCTGGCCGGACGACGTCGACGAGCGGCCCGAGCCGCCCCTCAACGTGCGCGAGATCCTGGTCCTCGAGAACGAGGAGTGCCCGGACCTCGACGAGATCCTCTTCCAGCTGCGCGAGTCCTGGGGGCTCGAGATCGACGAGGACCCCGAGGAGAACCTCGACGAGAGCGGCCGGCGCCTCGGGCGCACGCTGTGGCACGTGGTCGCGGTGGTGGAGAGCGCGGACGAGGACCATCCGCGCGCGGGCTATGCGCTCGCGTGGGCGACGGCGTCGAGCCTCGGCGAGGTGCAGCGCATGATCGAGTCGCGCATCGAGCTGCAGGACGAGTGGCGCTTCCACGGCCAGTGGTACTCGCTCGACCGGGTGGCCTTCGACGAGCGGCCGGACGGCCTCTCGGCGCTCACGCCGCGGCGCGCGCACAGCGAGATCCACGACTTCCGCATCGAGCCGGCGTGAGCGCGCGTCCCGCGGACGCGGTGCCCGGTCAGCGCGCGGCCGCGGTGCCGTAGAGCCCCGCGCGGCGCACGTACGACTCCACGTCCGCGGGGAGCAGGTCGCCGACGGGCTCGCCCGCCGCAAGCCGCCGCCTGATCTCCGTGCCGGACACGTCGACCGGGTCGATCGGGAGCGTCCACGCGATCCACCGCTCGGCCCAGGGCGCGGGCACGGCGGCGCGCACGGCATCCGGCCACGTGTCGCGCGCGTGCGGCGGGCGCAGGACGACGGCGGGCGTCGCCAGTTCCGCCAGGCGCTCCCAGTCGCGCCACGTGCGGAAGTTGACCGCCTGGTCGCTGCCGACCACGAGGCGCAGCGGCCCCTGCATCACCTCGCCGGCCCGCTGGCGCCGCATCACGTCCGTCACGGTGTCGATCGAGTAGCAGGGCGCGCCGCGCTCGATCTCCCACGGCACCACCACGGCGTCGGCGATCGGCGCGAAGGCGAGCGTCGCCATCGCCAGCCGGTCCGCGGCCGAGGCCCCCGAGTCGCCGCGCTGCGGGTTGCGCCATGCGGGCACCACGATCGACTGGCGCGCCTTCAGCAGGGCGTCGACGCCGCGCAGCACCTCGACGTGGCGCCGGTGCGGCGGGTCGAAGGTGCCGCCGAAGACGACGACCGGCCGCGCATCGCCGCTCACGCCGCGCCCCCCGCCGGCATCGACTCGAGCGCCGCGGCGACCGCGCGCATCGCGGCCACCGAGCGCGCGCGCAG
>JBJTJU010000164.1:0-3858 GCA_046096165.1 Phycisphaerales bacterium
AGCTCCACCTCGGTCACGCCCGAGGGCGGGGCCTTCCACAGGCCGAGCGCCGCGGTGCGGTTCACCGGCGCGGCGTTCGCGTCGAAGCGGAAGTTGTAGGTGGTCGACCAGCGCAGCGCGTTGGCGTTCGGATTCGTGTTCGGCTCGCAGGTCCAGGTGATGAACCCGTTCTCCACGCGCGCGGTCCAGGGCGCGTTGGTGTAGCCCTCGCCGTTCATGTACATCGGGGCCTTGAACCCGATGTTCGTGACCGTGACGCCGGCGGGGATCGGAACCTTGAAGGAGCCGCCTGCACGGTCGGAGTTCAGGTTGTGGATTGCGTACTCGTAGTGCCAGGTGCCGTCGGTGTTCTGCCAGGTGCGGTACCCGACGTTGAAGCGGCCGTCGCGCGTGGCGTCGACGGGAACGATGACCACGTCGGGGTGGATCGCCTGCCAGCCGTAGATGGCCGGCATCATCCGCACGGTTGTGCCGGACATCGTGAGCGAGTAGCCCTGCGTGGTGCTCCACGTCGAGCCGACGTTCACGCGCCGGTACGACGCGTTGTTCGTGGCGTTGCCCGACTCGGAGTCCTGGATGTGGACGTACTGGCCTTCCACGAAGTAGGCCGCTCCGGCGTTCATCGCCGGGTCGAGGTCGTTGCGGTCGACGGCGAGGCGCTCGCGGATGGAAGTCGGCAGCGTGGACGGCGGGGTCGGGTCGGTGTATGTGCCGGAGAACCAGCCGGTGGACGGGTTGATCGGACCGCGGCTCTTGAGGTCGCTTTGGCCGCCGTTGAGGCTCGCCGTGTACGGATCCGAGCAGCCGATGCCGAGCACCGTCGGGCAGCCGCTGCCGGCCGGGGTGCACGTGCCGCAGATGGTCTGCTGCAGCGCGCAGAAGCCGTGCTTGCACCAGCTCAGGCCGATCTGCTCGATCGCACCGCCCTTGACGCGGTACATGTTCTGCGGGATCGTCGGGTGCAGGTTGCTCGGGTTGGGCTGCCACTGCAGCTGCTGGTTGCCGATGTTGCAGCTCGTGGTGCCGACCGCGTAGGCCGCGAAGGTCTTCCCGAGGTAGGTGCCCGGGGCGTAGCGCGCGATGTCCGGGATGTCCCCGACGATCACGTCGGGACCGTTGCTCGGCAGGCCGCCGTCGCCGCCGCCGGGCAGGGCGGTCGCGGAGAACTGTCCGATGCCGAGGGCAAGGCCCGTGGCGGTGAGGCTGCCGGCGAGAACGCGCGTCTTCATGATTGGCGGAGACCCTTCGGGCGAGGAGCGAGATCGCGACGAGCCCATCGCAGGCCGTCGCGGGCGACGCGCGCAGCACGGCCGCGGTCACTTCTCTATTTATAGGGGCTCATGCCGGAATCGGTTCTTCCCAATCGCGTGGGAAGTCCCAGATTTCCCGCCACGGTCCGGGAGGGTCCGCGAATTCTCGGAACCGAGGTCCGGGGTCAGCCCCGGCGCCGGCGGCGGGAGATGCCTGCGGCGGTGGCCAGCAGCGCCACGGCGCCCGGGGCCGGGATGACCTGGAAGTTGAAGGCCGAATTGGCCTGCATGGTGCTGCCGTCCGCGCGGCGGATCGAGGCGCCCATGTTCCAGATCACCATGCTCGGCAACGGGTCCGAGATGTAGAAGTGGGCCACCAGCATGCCGAACCCGCCCGCGGCGGCCTCGGCCGTGGAACTGGCCACGCGGTTGAGGCCGGCCAGCGCGCGCGCCGGGCTCACCGTCCCGATCAGGTACCACCCCGAGCCCAGCGGCACGTTGTTCGCGTTCCCCGACCCTGCGGTCGAGAAGGTATTCGTGTCACCCACCACCCAGCCGGGGTCGCCGACCGTCGCGCTGTTGCCGAGCCAGGCCCCGGTCGTCGTGCTGTAGCCGCCGCCCACGGTCAGGAAGCTGTCGTAGCTGTTCCAGCTCTGGTTGGTGCCGGGTCGCCATGCGGCGAGGTCGGGGTTCGTCGACTGCCGGAATCCGCCCGAGGCGGTGGTCGCGACGTAGCCGACGTAGATGTTCGATGGCGCGTTCGGCGAGCCGCCGTACACGTTCAGGAGCGAGTCGCCCTGCGCCGTGACCGCGAAGACGTCGACGAAGTAGCCGCCCTCGGCGGCCATCCGGACGGATGCGGTCCAGCCGACCATGTCGGCCTGGGCAACGGAGGCGAACCCAACAACGGCCGAAGCCGACGCCATGGCAAGACGAAAACGCATGTCTGACCCTTTCCTTCCCTTGTGGCCCGCGCGGGGCCGTTTGTCTCTCTCTTCAGGCGCCTGCCGCACTGGCCGGACGCCGATCCTTTCCTTTCCGAGCAGTCCGGCCCCGTAGGGCGGGGCCGGACTGCCCGCCACCGGCGCGCTGCGGCTCGTGAGCCGTGGGCCAGTGCTCCCTCTCTCTCAAGCTCATGTAGCCCTTCGCGGCATGGGCCGCGTCCAGGCCCCACCCGGGGTCGGGCAGTGGTGACATCAGTCTCAGTCGCGCCGACGGCGGGCCGTCAGGCCGGCCAGTCCGAGGATGGCCAGGGCGCCGGGGGCGGGCACCTGGTCGATCACGAACTGGAACGACGCGTTGCTGGTCGAGCCGTCGAGGCGGCGGACCGTGGCGCTCCTCTTCCATTCAATGTTCTTCCCGCCGCCGAGCTGCGACACGAAGAGCTGGGCGACCATCATGCCCGCGTTGCCGGTGGCGGCGGTGCCGCCCGAGCTGGCGACGCGGTTGGTCAGGCTGGCCAGGTTGCGCGCCGGGCTCGTCGAGCCCGCGATGAACCAGCCGGCCGTGGCGGGCACGTTGTTGGTGTAGCGGTTCGTGAAGCCGTCGGAGTTCGACTGCGTGTTGAACCCGCTGACCGTCACGTTCTCGCCGACGGCGGTGTCGAAGTAGGTCACGTTCCACGGCGGGTCGCCCGCGGTGGCGCTGTTGCCCAGCCACGCGTTGGTGGTGGTGTTGAAGCCGCCGCCGACGGTGAGGAAGCTGTCGAGCGTGGTCCAGTTCTGGCTGCCGGAGGGGGCGAAGACGCTCTGCGCGCCGGTGCCCTGCAGGAAGCCGCCGCTGGAGTTCGTGCGGACGTAGCCGGCGGACGGGAGTCCGGGGCTGCCTCCGGCGACGTTCAGGAGGACGTCGGTCGAGTTGTCGACCACTGCGAACACGTTGACGAGGTAGCCGCCGCTGACCGTGCGGACGTTGGCCGTCCAGCCCACGAAGTCTGCGCTTGCCGTCGCGGCCAGGGACGCGGCACCGAGGGCCGCAATAAACACCGTCTTCATGATGTCACCTTTTCCCACCCGAGGTGGGGATATGAGGGTTGTTGCCTCGTGCTGCTCCCAGGAACGAACGGGTCCGGGTTAGGGTCCGGGACCCGTAGGAGCAACCTTCAGCGATCTCAACCTGCCCCGGATCCGACGGGGGTCAAGGACGGCTCATGAGCAATTCCCGCAAGATGCCGTTGAAAGCACTGCAAGGCCTGTATTATGCGTATCTTGGACGCAGATTGTGTTCCCCCATTGAAAAAGCCACCGCCCCCGCGTGAGCGGGGACGGTGGTGAGAAGGATCCTCTTTGCGGAGGAGGTCTGGTGTCCTGACCGTTGGGTCAGGCGCGGCGGCGGCGCGAGGCGACGCCGGCGAGTCCGAGCAGCGCGAGGGCGCCGGGGGCCGGGACCGCGATGCCCATCTGGAACGACGCGTTGCTGGTCGTGCCGTCGGCGCGACGGAGCGTGGCGCTCATCTTCCAGTCGATGAACTTCGTCGCGGAGAGCTCGGCGACGTAGAGCTGGGCGACGAGGAAGCCGTTGGTCGCCGAGGCCGCCGCGGCGCTGGAGGCACCGTAGTTGATGCCGCCGGCGGTGGAGTAGGCGTTGCGGGCCGCACCGAGGCTGGCCA
>JBJTJU010000165.1:0-5926 GCA_046096165.1 Phycisphaerales bacterium
GCGGCGAACTACGCCGACCAGGTCATCTTCCTGTTCGCCGCCACCTCGCGGAAGGGCTGCACGCCGAGCATCGGCAGCAGGATGACGGGAAGGAGCGACGTCACCGCGAGCTCCGCGGCGTGCGTCATCCACCAGATGGCCATCCAGGCCAGGAGGCCGAGCGTCCAGGCCGCGGGCGGCTCCAGGCCACCGGCGCCGAGCGCCGCGGGGTGGGTCAGCACGACGAGCACGCCCCCGATCAGGGGACCGGCGAACCGCCCCACCGTGGCGGCGGGGCCGGCGTGCGCGGCTTCCTCTCGGATGGCCTCCGTCGTGGACATCGGCGGCATCATCCCACGGATGCAGGGCGGGGTAGCCTTCCGGGGAGCCTGTGATTTCGGCGCCGTCCCGCGGAATCCGGGTGGAGCAGACCACGTGACCCCCGACACGGATTCCATCCCCGCGGACGTGCGCGCGCGGATCGCCGAGCTCGAGCACCGCGTGCGCGAGCTCGAGGATCGCGAACGCGCCGAGCGCGAGCTGCGCCGTGCCGCGGAGTCGGCAAGTGCCGCGAAGACGTTCTTCGTCGCGAGCGTGTCGCACGAGGTGCGCACCCCCCTGACCGCGATCCTCGGCTACGCCGACCTGCTCCGTGACGAGGGCCTCTCGCCGCGAGAGCGTGCCGCGCACCTCGAGACCATCCGCCGCAACGGCGACCACCTGCTCGCGGTCGTCGGCGACATCCTCGACCTCGCGCGCATCGATGCCGGCCAGTTCGCCATCGTCCCCGCCGACGTGGTCGTCGCCGACCTCGTGCACGAGGTGGTGCGGCTCCTCGCGCTGCGCGCCGCGGCGCACGGCGTCACGCTCGACCACGTGGTGGCGGATGCCGTCGCCCGGATGCCCGTCCGCACCGACCCGGTTCGCGTGCGCCAGGTGCTCCTGAACATCGTCGGCAACGCGGTCAAGTTCACGGAACGGGGCGGCGTGCGCGTCTCGGTCCGCGCGCACGAGGACGGCGACACGGTTCGCTTCTCGATCGAGGTGCGCGATTCCGGTCCCGGAATCGCGGCCGAAGACCTCGAGCGGATCTTCGAGCCGTTCGTGCAGTCGGATGCCGGGTACGCGCACCGCCACGGCGGGACGGGGCTTGGCCTTCCGATCAGCCGCCAGTTGGCCGGGCTCCTGGGGGGGAGCATCGCCGCGCGGAGCCAGCTCGGTCGCGGCAGCACCTTCACGTTCGACTTCTCCGCCGCCCGAAGCGGCGTGCCGGCATCGACTGTGCCGTCTGAGGGTCCGGCCACTCCGCCGGCCCGTCGGCCCGCCGACGGCCCGCTTTCCGGCATGCACGTGATGCTCGTCGAGGACAGCATCGACTCGCAGCGGCTCCTGTCGACGTTTCTCTCGCTCGAGGGCGCGGACGTCACCGTCTCCGCCGACGGGGTGGACGCGGTCACCCGCTTCGACGGCACCTTTGCGCCCGACCTCGTGCTCATGGACGTCCAGCTCCCGGGAATCGACGGGATCGAGGCGATGTCCCGCATCCGCGCACGCGGATACCGCGGCCGCATCGCGGCCCTGACCGCGGCCGCCCTCGGTGCCGAGCGCGAGCGTGCCGCGGCGGCGGGCTGCGAGCGCATTGCCCTGAAGCCGATCTCGCGTGCGGACCTCGTGGCGCTCTGCGTGGGCGCCGCCCCGGCGCACGCGTGACTTTCCGCGGGAATTCCGGCGGTGCCGCGGGCACGCGCTATCTTGGCCCGTTCATGCGACGGACGTGCTTCCTGGCCGCGATCCTCCTGCTCTGCCTGCCGCCGTCCGGCGCGGCGTCGGCGATGCAGCGGGCGGATGACGATCCGCCGCGCGAGCGCGCCCCGGCGAAGGACGAGGAGGATGGGCCTTCGCTTCCCACGGCGCTGCCCGATGGCGCGCGCCTGCCCGAACCCGCGGTCGTCAAGTCGATGCGTGCCGACGGCGTCGCCGGGCGCATCACCGTGCTCGACCGGTCGCTCTCGTGCCCGAAGTGTGCGGGCAAGGGCACCAAGGTCACGCGCAAGCGCACCGAGCGCGGCAACATGCTCGAGCCGGTGATCACCGAGACGATCGACGCGTGCCCGGCCTGCGGTGGCTTCGGATTCACCGACGAACCCAAGCGCGTCGGCCCGGTGCTCGACGGCGTGGTGACGGCGATCGCGTCGCTCCCGCATGACCTGCCGACGGCACCGGTGCTGGTGGAGCGCGCACGCGCGGTGCTCGTGCGCGTTGGCTCGACCGGACCGCTCACGCAGGCGATCTCCTCCGTGGACCGCAACGAGCTGGTCGGCGAGCGCATGTCGAAGCCCGGCACGGCCGTCTCGGTCACCGGCTTCGTGGGGAAGCCCATCCTGATCGGCGGGGGCCGGCGTGCCTATCCGGTGCTCGTGGACGGCCGCGCGCTGCTCCTCCTGCGCACGCCCACCATCCACTGTGCACCCGAGCGTGGCCCGGCGCTCGTGGGCGGCATCCTGGCCGGTCCGGTCGAGGGCGCGGAATGGGACTTTGGCCGCACGATGGTGCTCGACGGCGGGTTCCTGGTGCCGATCACGCCGCCCGTGAACCGTGCGCCGGCGCCGGCCGACGATGACGATGCCGGCGCAGGCAGCAGCAAGAACCCCTCCGGCGCGGGCAGCGGACGGTCCGGCACCGGCAGGAGCGGCAGCAAGTGAAGCCGGCACCGGACGGCACCGTCCAGCTCGTCTGCGACTTCGACAGCACCATCGTCGCCGTGGAGGGCCTCGACGAGCTTGCGCGCCTGGCGCTTGCCGACGACCCCGCGCGCGAGCGGACGGTCGAGGCCATCGAGGCCATCACCCGCGACGGCATGAGCGGGGCGATCGGGATCGACGAGAGCCTCTCGCGGCGGCTGGCGATGCTCGCCATCGAGCGCCGCCACGTCGACGCGGTGGTCAGGCTGCTGCGCCGGCGCCTGAGCCCGTCGTTCCGCCGGCACCTGAAGGCCGTGCGCCGCAACGCCGCGCGGATCCACGTGGTCTCGAGCGGCTTCCGCGAGTACGTCGAGCCGGTGTGCCGCGACCTCGGCATCCCGCCGTCGCAGGTGCTCTGCAACGACCTGCAGTGGAAGGGCAGGCGCGTGGCGGGCTTCGACCGCACCAACCCGCTGGCGAAGCCCGGGGGCAAGGCGCGCGTGGTGCGCGGACTCAGGCTTCCCGGCCGCGTCGTCGCGGTCGGGGACGGCATCACCGACGCCGAGATCCGCGACGACGGCGCGGCGGCCGAGTTCGTGGCCTACTGCGAGAACATCGAGCGCGAGCAGGTGGTGGCGCGCGCCGACCGCGTGGCCCGCTCGGTGGACGAGGTGCTCTGGCTCTACCGCCTGCCGGGTTCCCCGTCGTTTCCCAAGAGCCGCATGACGGCGCTCCTCTGCGAGAACGTGCACGCGGACGCCGCGCGCCTGCTGCGCGACGAGGGCTACCGGGTCGAGGTGCTGAGCGACGCGCTCGGCGAGGACGAACTTGTGCGTGCGGTGAAGGGCGTGAGCATCCTGGGGATCCGCTCGAAGTCGCGCGTCACCCCGCGCGTCCTGGGAGCCGCCGACCGGCTGCTTGCCGTCGGGTGCTTCTGCATCGGCACCGAGCAGGTCGACCTTCCGGCCGCCGCCGCGCACGGCGTGGCGGTCTTCAACGCGCCCTACAGCAACACCCGCAGCGTGGTGGAACTGGCCGTCGGCGAGCTCGTCATGCTGATGCGCCGCGTGCCGGACGCCTCGCGCCTGCTGCACGACGGCGGCTGGCGCAAGTCCGCCGCCGGATGCGCGGAGGTGCGCGGCAAGGTGCTCGGGATCGTGGGCTACGGGCACATCGGCTCGCAGCTCTCGACGCTTGCCGAGGCGATGGGGATGCAGGTCATCTACCACGACCTCGAGGCGCGGCTGGCCCTCGTCAACGCGCGCAAGTGCCGGTCGCTGTCCGAGCTCCTCGCGAAGTCCGACGCAGTGAGCCTGCACGTCGACGGCCGCGCGTCGAACCACCACCTGATCGGCGAGCGCGAGCTGCGCCGCATGAGGCCGGGCGCGGTGCTCCTCAACCTCTCGCGCGGGCATGTCGTCGACCTCGAGGCGCTCGCCGCCTCGATCCGCGCGGGCCACGTGGGCGGCGCCGCGGTCGACGTCTTCCCCGAGGAACCGCTCTCCAACCGCGATCCCTTCGACTGCCCGCTGCGCGGGCTGCCGAACGTGCTGCTCACGCCGCACGTCGGCGGCAGCACCGCGGAGGCGCAGCAGGCGATCGGCGGCTTCGTGGCCGCGCGCCTCGTCGACTTCGTGAACACGGGAAGCACCGGCGGCTGCGTCAACCTGCCCCCGATCGCACCGCCCCCCGTGCCGCGCGCGCACCGCTTCCTGCACCTGCACCGAAACCAGCCCGGCGTCCTCGCGGCGGTGAACGCCGTGCTGGCGCGCCACCGACTCAACATCCTCGGGCAGGCGCTGCGCACCGACGACGCGATCGGCTACCTCGTCACCGACGTCGACCGCCGCTACCCGGCATCGGTGGTCGACGAGCTGAGGACCGTGGCGGGCACGGTCCGGCTGCGCGTCTTGTACTGAAGCCGCACTCGATCGCTCATCCGGACGTCGTCGCGGCGCCCACCGACGGCCCGTGCACCGTCCCGCACTCCGGGCAGCGCGCCTCGCCGCCGCGGCGCGGGTAGCCGCACTCGGCGCACACCGAGCGCACCCAGCGCAGCCGCGCCTCGCGCGTGGCCATCAGGAGGAGCGCCGGCCCGCAGAGCAGGACCAGTGCCGTCGTCCCGGCGGTGATCGCGAGCCAGCTGCCCCACGAGCACCAGCAGCTGTCGCGGCGCATCGCGAAGACGTAGGTGGGCGCGGCGATCGCCAGTTCCAGGCACGTACCGCGGAAGATCCAGCGCACGGTGCGGTCGACGCGGTCGGGGCTGCGTGCCGCCCCCGCGCGGGCAAGCAGCCACGCCCACACGAGGCCGGCCAGGAGCCACGCGGGGAACAGCAGCATGCCATTCAACGACAGCAGCCCGGAACCCCGGCCGATCACGTCGCTGTCGGCGATGCCCAGGCCGCGGATCGCGAGGGCCGCGACGTCCCAGAGCACCATCAGGATCCCGAGCGCACACGTGCCGCCGAGGATCGACGCTCCCGCAACCGAGGCGCGCAGCGAGCGGCGGTTCGGCTCGCCGTCCCAGCGCGCGAGCGCCGGCGCCGACATCAGGGCCGGCGCGGCCGTCACGAGCACCACGAGGGCGAGCACCGCGATGCCCGTTGGCCCGTCAGGCACCATCTGCTCCAGGACCTCGGCCATCGCCGACCACCACCCGCGGACGAACTCCGGCACGTCCTCCCACGCGAGCAGCCTTCGCTGCGGCGCCGGCACCCGGCCGTTCAGCAGGTCCGCGAGTCGGTCTCCGAGCACGCCGCACAGCCCGCCCACCGCCGTGCACGTCGCCAGGCCGACCACGAACGATCCCAGCACGATCGCCGCGAACGCAAGCGCGCGTCGAAGGCCGTTCCCGGGCGGGGTCATCGCGCGGAGCGTATCGATGGTGTCGTCAGCCCGTGCAGCTTCCCCACGCGCTCAGCAGCGTGCCGAGGTCGTTGCCGTCCACGATGCCGTCGCCGTCCAGGTCGAAGGGCGTGCCGGTCTGGGCCCAGGCTCCCAGCAAGGTGCCGAGGTCGTCGCCGTTGACGGTGCCGTCGTCGTTGAAGTCCGCCGGGCAGGGGGGCGCCGACGGGCCGAACTCGATGACCGCCAGGTGCGGATAGGTGGCGCCCGCATTGTTCAGGTCGTTCCAGCGGCCGTTCGACCCGAGCATCTCCGCGTAGTGCTCGGTGCTGCTCGAGTTGTTCGGCTCGCCTGCGTTCCAGTTGGTGTACGACGCCGGGGTGCCGTCCGTCCACGCCCACGTGCCCTCGGACGCCTGG
>JBJTJU010000166.1:0-4828 GCA_046096165.1 Phycisphaerales bacterium
ATCGGGGGAGGGGGCATGGGCGCGCGGTCGACCCTCCCGTCGATGCGCCGAGCGTAGCGGCGCGGGGCGGACGCGCGGTAGAGTGCGGGACGCGCCGGCGTGGCGGAACTGGCAGACGCAGCGGATTCAAAATCCGCCGGGATTGAAAACCCCGTGCAGGTTCGATTCCTGTCGCCGGCATTTCCCGCGCGGGCCGAGGCGAGGCCCGCGCGGAGGCCTTCGGAAGGTCGGTAACTCGAAGGACGGCGGCGGGAAACGTCGATCTCCGCCCCAGGAGAGGGGCTGGAAGCGAACCCGGGCCTCGGCTACACTTCTCGATTCCCCCGTGCGGCGCTCCGGAACGGTCCGGCGCCGCGCACCACAGGCCAAGGAGCGAACCGTGTACGCGATCTTCGAGGACAGCGGAACCCAGATCAAGGTCAACGTCGGCGACGTCGTCGACCTGGACGCTCGCGTCGTCGAGGAAGGCGCCACGAAGCTCACCTTCGACAAGGTGCTCGCGGTCGGCGCCGGCGACGGCAGCGCCGCCAAGCTCGGCATGCCGTACCTCTCGGGCGCGGCGGTCGAGGCCAAGATCGTGGGCGAGGCGCGCGGCGAGAAGCTGCGCACCGGCAAGTACAAGCGCCGCAAGGGCTACCGCCGCCAGGCTGGTCACCGCCAGGAATTCCTGCGCGTGGAGATCACCGGCATCAAGGCCGCCTGAGCGCCGCGACAGTCTGTGGACATGCAGCCGCCGTCCTCACGGGCGGAGGAAAGTCCGGACACGGTTGGACACGGTGGTGGCTAACGGCCACCCATGCGCGCGGGCGCGCATGCGGGACAGTGCAACAGAGAACAGACCGCCGAACGGCGCCCTCGGGCGTGCGTGGCAAGGGTGAAACGGTGCGGTAAGAGCGCACCGCCTGGACGGCGACGCCCAGGGCACGGCAAACCCCACCGCGTGCAAGCGCAAGCAGCCCCGGCCTGCGGGCAACCGCAGGCACCCGTGTCCACGGGCCTCGGGGCGGGTCGCGCGCACGAGCGGGCCGGCAACGGTCCGCCCAGAGAAATGGCTGCACGCGGCCCCGCAAGGGACCGCCGACAGAATCCGGCTTACCGTCCACAGATGCCCGCGCTTCATGCCCGGGGCCTCCGAGAGGGGGCCCCGGGCGCCTTGCGCCCGGACGCGTGGCCCGCCTTCGTCGACGGTGCGTCCCCCGGGCGGAGCACCACCACGGGTGGTGGGTCTCGGGCTCCCAACCACGACATTGGCGCAAAAACGTGGGAAAGGGGCTTGAGTTCCCGATGGACACCGGGACAATCCTTGTTTCCAAGGGCGACGCACCGGCCGCCCGCCACCGATCCAGCCATGAACGACCCGCTCGAGACCAACCTGAACACCAAGGCCTCGCACCCCTTCACCTACGCGATGCTGCACTACCGTCGCGCCGTCCACCCGGAGTTCTTCGGGATCGAGGCGCGCCGGAAGGTGGAGCACGGCCTCAACGAGTTCGAGGGCTGGATCTTCCGCGGCGGCCACTGCGTGCGCTTCCAGATCGGGGAGACCTGCTTCTGCGAGGTGGTGGTGGACAACCCGACCACGCTGCCGGAGCGCGGCCTGTCCGGCACGCTGCCGTGCGCGGGCGAGCACGACCACGAGGAGAAGATCACCGACGAGATCACGTACATGACGACGATCCAGTCGGAGTCGCTGAGCGACCACCTGTACCTGGGCACCTACAAGGAGATGCTGCAGCACGGGCGGGACAGCGACTCGCTGATGGTCGCGTGGACGGATCCGGGCGGCAAGCCGAACCTCTCGCTCATCGACCTCCAGCGCTACCGCGGGGAGCTGCACGTGCAGGGCTACCACCTGCGCTCGGCCGCCGGCCTGGTGCTGCGCACGCAGTCGATGGTGCAGCTGCCGGAACCCGAGCCGAAGAAGGCCGCGGCCGCGCGCGACGCGCGCCGCTGAGCGCCGTGGACGCCGCGACCGACGACCGACGCCACGCGCTGCCGCGCGTGCTTGCGGCGTTCGACCGTGCCATCGGGCTCGACAGCACGCTGCGGACATCCGTGGCCGTCGCCGCTCCCGCGGCGTCCGTGCCGCCGAAGGTCGCGATGCCGGTGGCCGTGCCGCCTGCCGCCGTGACGCCTTCGGCCGCGGCGCCCGCCCGCGCCGCGTCACTCCCCGAGTCCAGCCTTCGTGCCCCGGGTGACCGCGCGGCCCGCACCGCGCGGCTCGCGGAGATCGCCGCACGCCATGCGGCCACGTGCCCGCACTGCACGCGTGCCACGGGCTGGACCAACCTCGTCTTCGGCGAGGGTGCCCCGGACGCCGCGGTCATGTTCGTCGGCGAGGCGCCCGGCGAGACCGAGGACCGCGCCGGACGGCCCTTCGTCGGCCCCGCGGGCGAGAAGCTCGACGAGATGATCAAGGCGATGGGCCTCGCGCGCGACGACGTGTACATCGCCAACGTGCTGAAGGCGCGCCCGCCGGGCAACCGCACGCCGCTCCCCGACGAGGTGGCCGCGTGCGCGCCGTTCCTCGTCGAGCAGATCCTCACGGTGCAGCCGAAGGCGATCGTGGCGCTCGGCGGTTCGGCGGTGCGCGCGCTGCTCGGCATCGACACGGGCATCACGCGGCTGCGCGGCGAGTGGCTCGCATGGGAGCCGCCCGCGGGCGCGGAGTGCCCGGCGATCCCCGTGATGCCGACCTACCACCCGTCCTACGTGCTTCGCACCTACACGGTCGAGGTGCGGCGCCAGGTGTGGCACGACCTGCGCGCCGTGATGGCGCGCGTCGGGCTCGGCGGCTGAGCGCGGCTCAGGCGAGGAAGGCGAGGGCGGCGCTCGACACCAGCGCGACGCCCGACGGCTCGGCGGCCTGGTCGTACTTCACCATCTCGCGCGAGGCATGCGGCGCGGCGACGGCCGTGACGTACATGTTGCCGACGGAGCACCAGCGGTGCCGGTTTCCCTCGTCGGCGACGTGCTTCAGGAACCGCTCCGGCGCCTCGATGAACTCGCCGAGCAGCTCGCGGTCGTGCTGCTCGATGGCGTTGCGCTTCGCGGCGTCGACGGGACCCTGGTCGCCGAACTGCGGCCCGACGTGGCTCAGGTCGGCGCTGGAGACGAAGAGCGTGCGCCCGCCGGCCTGCGCGAGGGCAGCCTTCAGGGCGACGGCGAACTCCTTCGACCCGACGCGCTCGCCGTCGTCGGCGATCATCGGCAGGTTCGGGTCGGGCACCAGCGCGGCCAGCACCGGCACGTCGCCGTAGAGGTGCTGGATCCACGGCAGGTGCAGGTTGACGGAGTGCTCGCCGGCGAAGTCGATCTGGTCCTTGAAGAGTCGCTCGCCGAAGGCGTCGCGCATGCGCTCCAGGAGCGCCGCGTCCTGGCGCACCGCGCCGAAGGGCGTCTCGCAGGCGCCCTCGGTCATCACCACGCCGGCGCCGAGCCCGAAGGGGGGGGTGCCCAGGAGCACGATGCGGTCGGGCTTCTCGCGCGCGCCCGTCTCCAGGCACTTGTATGCGGCGGCGTAGTTGCCGCCGCCGCGCCCGTAGTCGAGGTGCGGCGCCACGATGCCCACGACCGGCGCGTCGAACTCCGGGTCCTCGGCCTTGGCGAGGCCCTCGGTCATGAACCCGCGGAGCTGCTCGGCCACCTCCGGCTTCTTGGCCTCGTCCGGGAGCATGAAGCGTCCCGCCGCCTTGATCGCGTCCATCTTCGCGCGCTCGAGCGCCTCGCTCGCGGGGCCCCAGAGGTAGCCCATCTCGTCGAGCTTCTGCAGCACCTGGACCAGCTGCGGCTGGACGTTCGCCGGCACCTGGAGCCGCTCGAACAGCGCGTCGAGCCGTTCGTCGCCCTGCAGCGCGTGCAGGAACCCCATCCACTGCTGGAACTCGCCCTGCACCTGCTGCTGGTTCGTTCCCTGCAGCGGCATCATGAAGGGCTGCGGGGACAGCCGGAGGGGGTCGATCAGGACCAGGACGGCGATGTCCCGCTCGTTTCCGGACTGATCCTTTGCCTTGGCGGGGGCAACATGGGGGGTGAAGCGCCTCAGATGAGGTCGCTGGAGGTGCTCGGGGAGGGAATCGAAGCGGTCTGCCATGGGGATGGCCAAGTGTACGGAGAAGCCCTGCGGACCCGATGGAACCGATTGCGGGGACGCGGGGTACGATTCCCGGTTCCCGAAGGGATGAACCTGCCATGACCATCGACATCGACTGCCGCCTTGCCCGTCTCGCCCTCGTGCCCGCCATCCTGGCACTGCCGCTTCTGGCGGCCGGTCCGCAGGTGGCGCCGTCTCCGACGCAGGCCCCGACGCCGGGCACCAAGGTCGGAGACGACCGCACGGCCCCCATCCCGATGCAGCAGCAGGTGCCGGACATCTCGCCGACCCGCACGTTGCCGGCGCCGGGCCAGCAGGGCCAGCCGATCCAGGTGCAGCCCCAGGGCATGGAGCCGCTTGCCCCGCTCGACACGCGCCAGGCGATCAAGTTCGAGCCCACCGTGCTCGAGCTCGGGGAGATGATCGCGGACACCGCGAAGACCGGCAGCATCACCGTCGTCAACATCCTCGACAAGCCCATCAAGATCACCCGCATCATCCCGGGCTGCGGCTGCACGACCACCGGCGCGCCCCCCGGCGAGATCCCCCCGGGCGGCAAGGCGAGCGTCGACATCACGCTGAAGCCCGGGTCGAAGCCTGGCGTCCCGCTGTCGAAGACCGTGACGTTCCAGATCGAAGGCCACGCTCCGCAGCTGCTGACGGTCAAGGGTGACGTCAAGGCCTTCGTGCTGATGACGCCGGACATCATCGATGGCCCGGCCACCCCGGACTCGC
>JBJTJU010000167.1:0-2751 GCA_046096165.1 Phycisphaerales bacterium
GGGGACCGCGGGGGCCGCGTGGCCGGCCGGCAGATCCGCCGGCTGATCGAGGCGCTCGAGCGCCCCAGCGCGCGCGAGGACCTCTTCCTGAGCTCGGTGGCCGAGGCGGTGCTGGCGCGGCGGCTCCTCGAGGCCGGCTGCCTGATCGACTTCGAGCGCCCGACCTCGGGCGGCCGCCACGCCGACTTCCACGTGCGCGCCGAGGGCGACGAGTTCTACGTGCACGTGAAGCGGATCGCCCTGCCCCCCGCGCACGACGCGGTGCGGCCGCTGCCCGAGGCGCTCCTGTCGCTCGGGGAGATCGCGCGGCCGGTGTCGGTGGCGCTTCGGTGGGAGGACCGCGCGGGCGCCGTGGACCTCGCGGCGCTGCGCGAGTCGCTCGACGGCTTCGTGCGCCAGGCGAGCGTCGGCGACGAGGTGGTGGTGCGCGCCGACGACGGCCGGTGGCTGGGGGCCGCGCGGATCGCGGCGCCGCGCGCCTCGGGCGGCGTCGAGCTGCGCACCGGCGGCGACGCCGGCTGGGAAGCCGCGGTGCCGCGCGTGCAGCGGCTCCTGCGCAAGGCCTATTCGCAGTTCATGCCGGGCGAGACGAACGTCGTGTGCCTGGCGAGCGACTCGGCCGGCGCGCTGGAAGCGGTCGAGACCGCGCTCCTCGGAACGGTGGTCGAGCGGTGGGACCGAGTCCCGCCGCGCGGGCAGCGCGTGGCGCACGGGCGCGCCGACGACGGATTCTGGTCGCGCGGGCAGTTCGCGGAGAGCGAGCTGGTCTCGTGGTTCCCGGTCGACTCGGCGGTGCCGGCACGCACGTGGGAACGGCCGGGCGGCACGCCCACGGCGCGCGATGCCCGCGTGGCGGCGCTGCTGCGGCGCGTGCTGGCGTAGTCGCGGCGGGCCGCGCGCGATCACTCCCCGACGGCGAACGAATCGTGCGGCCGCGGACGCGCGGGTGCCGCGCGCGCGGGCTCGGGCCAGAGGGAACGCAGTGCCTCGTGCGGCGGCAGGCCGTCGACCGTGAGGCGCGCGCCACCGGCAAGAAGCTGCTCGAGCTGGCGCCGTCCGATCTCGACCGAGAGCTCGACGCGCCCGTCGGTCCAGCGCCGGTCGAGGACGGGCACGCGCTTCTCGACGAAGTCGATCGCGCGGCCGTCGGAAAGCGGCATGGAGAGGACGCACGGGCGCACGTCGCCCTTCATGAGCGACAGGACGCGGGCCGCCAGTGCATCGAGGCCCTCGCCGGTGATCGCCGAGACCGGCATGGCGTCCGGCACGCGGGCAAGCCACTCCTCGAGCCGGCGGTCGGGGCCATCCTCGGGAAGCCAGGTCTCCGGCAGGCGGTCCACCTTGTTCAGGAGCAGGATGCGCGGCTGCGTGGTGGCGCCGATCTCGTCGAGCACGCTGCTCACGGTGCGGAACTGCATGGGCGCCGAGAGGTCCGCGACGTCGAGCACCACCAGGATCACGTGGCTCTCGATCGCGTCCTCGAGCGTGGCGCGGAAGCTCGCCACCAGGTGGTGCGGCAGCCGCTGCACGAAGCCGACCGTGTCGGAGAGGAGCGCGGCGTTGCCGCCGCCCAGGTTCCACTGCTCGACGCGCGTGCCGAGGGTGGCGAAGAGCTGGTCGGCCGCGTAGGCGCCGCCGCGCGTCAGGCGGTTGAAGAGGCTCGACTTGCCGGCGTTCGTGTAGCCCACCAGCGCCGCGGTGAAGTGCTCGTCGCGGCGCTGGCGCACCTCGCGGCTGCGGCGCGCCTCGATCTCGGAAAGCTCGCGGCGCAGCCGGTCGAGCTTCACCTTCACGATGCGTCGGTCGATCTCCAGCTGCTGCTCGCCGGGGCCGCGCGTCCCCACGCCGACGGGCGCGCCGCCGGTCACCTGCCCCAGGTGCGACCACATGGCGCGCAGGCGCGGGGCCGTGTACTCGAGCTGCGCGATCTCCACCTGAAGCTGCGCCTGCTTGGTGGTGGCGCGGTTGGCGAAGATGTCGAGGATCAGCTCGCTGCGGTCGATGACCTTGGTGGAGAGGGACTTCTCGAGCTCCGCCACCTGCGTGGGCGCGAGCTCGTTGTCGAAGATCACCACCTTGGCGCCGAGCTCGCGGCACATGAGGGCCAGCTCCTCGACCTTGCCCTTGCCGATGTAGGTCTTGCCGCGCGGGGCGGCGCGGCGCTGCTCGAGCGTGCCCACCACGCGCACGCCGGCGGTCTCGGCGAGGGCACGCAGCTCCTCGAGCGAGGCGCGGAAGTCGAGGTCGGAGCCCGCGAGCTGGACGCCCACCAGGACGGCGGGCTCGACCCGGATGTCGATCTCGCCGTGGCGGCCGGTCTCCATCGGGGCGATTGTAGGGGCGCCTCGGCGAGCCCTATCATCGACCCGTGCACCGCATCGCCGCGACCGCCGCCGCCCTTGCCTGCGCCGCATGCGCAGCCGCGATGGCACCGCAGGCCGCGGAACCTTCCGCGCCGGCGGCGCCCACGCGGCCCGCGTCGCCGGACGACGCGTACCGCTGGTTCGACCCGATCATCGACCTGCGCGCGCTGGTGGCGGGGTCGTTCGTCGACGACCCGGACGCGAGCGCGATGCAGCGCGCGGCGATGGCCGCGATGGTGGCCGCGCTCAACGACCCGCACAGCACCTACCTCGCGCCCGAGGAGGAACGCTGGCTGCGCACGCAGGTCTCCGGCACGTACGTGGGGATCGGCGTCGAGCTCGACCTGCGGGACGGCGTGCCCACGGTGATCACGGCGCTCGACGATTC
>JBJTJU010000168.1:0-3742 GCA_046096165.1 Phycisphaerales bacterium
GCGGTGGTCACCACCATGGGCTTCGCCCTCGAGCACCGCGACCAGTCGCTCTCGCACGCCCTCACGTACGCCGAGACGCGCGCGGTCAAGCGCTACCGGCGCGGCATCGCTGTGCTGGACACGGTGATCACGCTGGCGCCGCTCCTGGGCCTCCTGGGCACGGTGACGGGCATGATGGGCTCGTTCGCCGTGATCGGCGGCGACCTGAGCTCGCCGGGCGCGATCACGGGCGGCATCGCCGAGGCGCTCATCGCCACGGCGTTCGGCCTGATCATCGCCATCGTCTGCCTCATCCCCTTCAACTACCTGAACAACCGCATCGAGGGCATCGAGACCGAGCTCCTCGCGGCGGGCGAGCAGCTGAAGCTCCTGATCGAGGGCCGCGCGTCCGCGACGCGCGTGCCCGCGGCGGAGCCGAAGCCCGCCGCGGCCCCCGCGGCCGTGCCGGCGGTCGCCGCGGCGGGGGGGTCCTGACGTGGCCGGCGGAGGCGGACGGCGCGGCAAGAAGGGGGCCCGCATCGAGATCATCCCGCTGATCGACATCATCTTCTTCCTGCTGGCGACCTTCATCATGGTGTCGCTCAGCATGTCGAAGAACCAGGGCGTGAACGTCGCGCTGCCCGGCGCGTCGACGGCGCAGTCCCTCGGCGACCAGTCGGAGATGGAGAAGGCCGTCACCCTGAGCGTCAACGACAAGGGCGAGCTGTTCTTCAACAAGGACAAGATCCTCGCCACGCAGCTGCCGATGCGGCTGCAGACCTACAAGATGTCCTCCAAGGACCCGAAGGTCATCATCAACAGCGACGGCGCCGCGGACTTCAAGTACGTGGTCACGGTCCTGGACGAGGTGCGCAAGACCGGGATCGCCAAGGTGGGCATCAACACGGACAAGAAGTGAAGGGCGTCCTGAAGGTCATCCTCTGCGCCTTCGCCGCCGTGTTCGTGCACGCGCTGCTGCTCCTCTTCGGGGGCATCTTCTTCATGCACGGCGAGGCGTCCGCGTCGAGCAAGCGCGACGTCGAGCTGGTGGCCGAGGACGTCGAGAAGGACGCCGAGGAGAAGCAGCCCGAGGAGCGCCAGCCCGAGGAGCCGATCGAGACCAAGGAGGAGCCGCCGCCGGACGCCAACGAGATGGCGCCCACCGAGGCGCCCGTGGCCGGCGCCGACGACGGCCCCGCGCTCGACGCGGCGAGCCTGAGCGCGCTGGAGGCGGCGCTGAACGGCGGGGCGGGGGCCGCGGGCGGCATGGACTTCGGCGGCGGCGCCGCGTCGCTCCAGGGCGGCGGACGCATCGGCGCCACCGGCCGCGGCGGAGGCGACGAGAAGGACGAGTTCCAGGGCGCCTTCAGCATGTCCGAGATCGACCAGCGCCCGCGCGCCGTCCACCAGGTGGCGGCGGGCTACCCCCAGTCGATGCGCGCGGCGCGCGTCGAGGGGATCGTCACCCTGATCTTCATCGTCGACGAGACCGGGCGCGTGGTGAACCCGCGCGTCGAGAAGAGCTCGCACCCCGAGTTCGAGGCGCCCGCGCTCGAGTCCGTCCGCCAGTGGCGCTTCGAGCCCGCGGTGAAGGGCGGGCAGCGCGTCGGCTGCCGCATGCGCGTTCCCATCCGATTCCAGCCGCCCGCGAGGTAGCCGTGAGACCCAGCACCTTCCGAGTCCCCTCCGCCCGCCTGCTCGCCGCCCTCGTGGTGGCCGCGGCCGCGCCCCACGCCGCCGCCGACGTGTCCGACGAGCTGATGCCGCGGCCGTCGACGCAGGTGGCACCGCCCGACCTGTCGGCGATCTGGGACGACCCGGGCTTCCGCCGCTCGTTCATCGGCGGCTACGGCATCAACCCCGAGGTCGAGCCGCGGGTGACGCCGGACGACCTGGCGCTCCTGGAACTCGTCCGCCAGCTGATGCCCGACGAGCTGCCCGCGGCCGAGCGGCTGCTGCGCGAGTCGGTGCGCCCCGATGCCTCGGCCGTCCTCGACCTGACGCTCGGCGGCATCCTGTTCCAGCAGGAGAAGCTCGACGATGCGCTCGCGCGCTACCGCGACGCGGTGGCGAAGTTCCCGAGCTTCCGCCGCGCCTACCGAAGCATCGGCCTGATCTGCGTCCGCAAGAACATGCTCGAGGACGCGATCGCCGCGTTCAACCGGATGATCGAGCTCGGCGGCGCCGATGCCTACTCGTACGGCCTGCTCGGCTTCTGCCACTCCTCGCGCCAGGACTACCAGCCTGCCGAGGCGGCGTACCGCAGCGCGCTCCTCCTGCAGCCGGAGAATGTCGAGTGGCGCCTGGGCCTGACGCGCTCGGTGTTCAAGCAGGGGAAGTACGAGGACGCCGCCAGCCTGCTCGACGTCCTGATCACCGCGTTCCCCGACAAGGCGGACTTCTGGCTGCTGCAGGCGCACACCTACCTCGGCCTCAAGGAGCCGATGAAGGCCGCGGTGAACCTGGAGGCGCTCGACGGCATCGGCAAGTCGACCGTCGACAGCCTGTTCACCCTCGGCGACATCTACGTCGCGGAGTCGCTGCCGGACCGCGCCGCCAGCGCCTACGCGCGCGCCGTGGAGAAGGACCCCGGGCAGTCGCCCGGCCGGTCGATCCGCGCCGCCGAGATGCTCGCCGCGCGCGGCGGGTCGTCGCAGGCATCGGACCTGCTGCAGCGCGTGCGCGGGCAGTGGGGCGACACGCTCCCGGACGGCGACAAGCGCCGCGTCCTCAAGCTGCAGGCGCGCCTGGCCATGGCCGGCGGCGCCACCGACGACGCCGCGGTGCGCATCCTGCAGGAGGTCATCGAGCTCGACCCGCTCGACGGCGAGGCGCTGATGCTCCTCGGCCAGCACCACCAGCGCGGCGGCCGCCCCGACGAGGCCATCCTGTTCTACGAGCGCGCGGCCCGCATCGACGCCTTCGCGCCGAACGCAAAGGTCAGGATCGCGCAGGTGTACGTCTCGCAGGAACGGTTTTCCGATGCATTGCCGCTCCTGCGCGACGCGCAGGCGATCCGCCCCCGCGAGGACGTGGCGCGCTACCTCGAGCAGGTGGAGCGCGCGTCGAAGGCGAAGCGCTGAACGATTTGCTCATGAAAGTCGAACCCTCCCTTGTCGCGCCGGAAACCGTTCCGGAAGGAAGCCCCGATGCAATGCGGACGCGTGGACAGCGGCGGATCGGCGTTCGATTCCGCCGCTCGCTTGGGTCTCGAGTCCTTACCACCCGGAAAGTCCAACACATGAAGCACGTCACCCTCCGCACGTCCGTGGCCGCCGCCCTCGCGGCCGCCGCCCTCGCCGGCGCCGCCGGCGCGGCCGAGATCCTGGTCACCGCCGACATCGCCACGTCGACGACCTGGACCAAGAACAACACCTACAACCTGCAGACGCAGATCTACGTCCTGCCCGGCGCCACGCTCACCATCGAGCCCGGCACCGTGATCGCGAGCACCACGAACCTCGGCGGCTCGCTCGCGGTCACCCGCGACGCGCGCATCGTGGCCGTCGGCACCGCCGACGAGCCGATCATCTTCACCTCCAAGGCCGACGTCGAGACGTGGACCAACGGCGATCCGAAGACCGGCACGTGGCGCGCGTCCTGCAACGAGTGGGGCAACCTCACGATCTGCGGCCGCGGCTACATCGGCAAGTACGGCACGGGCGCGATCGCCGGCAACACCGCCGCCCCGAACGCGAACAACGTGGCCGTCATGGAGGGCCTCACCCAGTCGAGCCCGACCGACAGCCGTCCGCTGTACGGC
>JBJTJU010000169.1:0-4143 GCA_046096165.1 Phycisphaerales bacterium
GGGCATCGAGGACATCAACTCGATGGGCGCCACCAGCGCCAACCACCTGCGCGCCGCCGTGCGGCTGGCCACCGACGTCATCGCCATCGAGCTGCTGGTGATGGCCGAGGGGCTGGAAGCCCAGCGCCCGCTCCGCTCGGGCGCCGGGGTGGAGGCGCTCCACGCCGAGGTCCGCGCACGGGTGCCCCGCCTGGCCGGGGACCGGCCGCCGGCGGGGGACATCGCGGCGATCGGGGCGGTTATTCGGCGCCTCTGAGCGAACGGGGACACCGTCACGTTCCGTGTTGGTGGGAGCGCAGCGACGCCATATGCTGAAAAATGTGGCTGGTTCCGGAGCCCCGACGGGCTCCCACGGGGGGTGGATCTGGAAGACCCGGAGAACACCGATGAAGACCATCGAGCGCGCGCTTTCTTCCCGCCTGCATGCCTCCATCGCCGCGGCGCTGCTGCTGGCCGCGACCTCCGCGGCACGGGCAGACCAGAGCCTGTCGCTCAGCGACCAAACCGTGCCGAACGCGCAGACGCCGGTCAACGCGACGCCGACGCAGCAGATTCCCACGCCGAGCGGCACCTACTACACCGGGACGCTCACGGGGGTGCAGGTCACGGCCACGGCGTGCTATTGGACCGGCGTCACCCCGGCAGCGTGCTCCAATCTGGTCTGGCCAAAGGCCGGTGACCTCGCGATCATCATCTGGGAACCGCCAGCGCAGCCCTGGGAGCGCCCCACGGTCCTGCTGCAGGTGGGCGGCGCGACGCGCTACCCGTTCGGGAGCACCAACACCTTCCCGTGGATCCAAGGGCAATCGGACGGGACGGGCCAGCCCGGCACGTGCAACAACCAGCTCGGGTGTGCCGGCGGCCATCCCGGGCAGCAGTCGCCGTGCACCACGACGAACAGCGGGGCAAGCTCCTTCCACACCAACCAGCAATACTCCGCAGGCTCCGGGCCCGGCGGGTGGGGCGCCCAGATCCAGATGGGCCCGACCACACGGGTGATGACGGCATGGCTGCCCGCAGTCCATGGAAACACCCTGAATCCTCCATTGAACACCTGGACCGATCCGAATAACGACGGCAGCGGCGCGCTGTTCTGCAGCATCGACCTCCGGTTCACCGGGGTCACGGCCGGCACCGCCCCGCCGTGCGCCAACCCGACCTACCGCGACACCATCAACTGCAGCGATCCGTGCACCTGCTCGACCACGAACAACCCGACATCGTGTGGCCTGCCCGTCGGCGGCGTGCACGCGGTCGAGATCCGCTTCGAGAATCGCAGCGGCCGTCCCGCAGACGAAGTGAAGCTTCTCCCGTACTCGTGCGCAGCGTCGTTCACCACCGCGAACAACCCCGGCGTGCTCTACAAGGACGCGGCATGCACCCAGCTCCTGTGGCGCGACGGGCTCTTCTCGGCGTTCGGGCCGCGGACGCAGGCATTCAACGGGTGCGGCCATGGCCCGGGCTGGAGCAGCGGTCCCTGCCAGACGGTGTTCACCGGTGCGGGACCCTCGGTCCCGATGCGCACGATCCGCCTGTCGGACCTGCGTGACAACGGGGACGGCACCTACAGCCTGTGGACGAACCACTTCCCCAACGCGATCTGGTACATCGGGCTGCCGCAGAAGAACGCCACGGGATGGACGACGGTTCCGGAAGTCCCATTCTCCGTGCCGTGGCAATCGACCACCCAGTACGGCCCGACGGACGTCATCGAGGTGGCGGGCCTGCAGTGCCCGTGGCAGAAATTCGACGCGACGAGCCAGACGAACTACTTCGCGCCCGCGTCACCTGCCGCGGGCAAGGGCGGCGCGCCGTGGCCGATCGAGACGTACGGTGACTGCGAGGCTGCCGGACATTGTGCCTCGGTGTCGAACGGCGTCGACTGGCAGCAGCTGGAGATCACGATGGACGGCAATCCCGCCGACATCGCGGACATCACCTACATCGACTTCGTGAGCGTGCCGCTGCGGCTTGAGTCGTTCAACGCGTACCCCGGGTCGGTGATCGAGTCGACCGGCTTCCGCCGGGTGACCGAGGCCACGGCGCAGGTCCACCCGGACTTCCGCACGCTTGCGGGCAAGATGCGAAGCGAGTTCCCCGCCAACCTGTGGCTGACGTGCGACGGTGGTTCCGCAGGCGCCGTGCTGCAGGCAGCCGGGCCGAACCAGACCGATCCCACCTGCGGCAACTCGAAGTTCATCCCCCCCTCGTACCCGGCGCACGCCACCGGCACCGCCTGCGACGGCTCGGGCAACGTGATCGGCAACTTCCGCGAGGTCTTCGAGCGGGCGATCGCGCACCAAGCGCAGGGCCCCAACATGCTCCCCAACAACGCCTGGCCCGGCCATGCGGGGGTCCAAGGCTGCGGGTGGATCCGGGACTGGCTGGGCGCCCCGAACGGCAACCCGAACAAGTTCGACTACGACTTCGTGCTGCAGGTGACGCGGGACGACACCGTTGCCGGCCAGACGTCGTATACGGCCATGCTGAAGGGCACGGTCACGGTGCACAACTCCCAGGCCGGCGGGTCCGTCACCAGCGCCCCGCTCACGATCGTCCTCGGCACCGACACGTACTTCTTCGGCACGGCGAACACGCTGCCCATCCTCGACCTCACGCGCGCGATCTACCTGGCGCCGACCCCCGGCAACATGCCGGCGCAACTCCAGCTGCCGTCGGGCTGCACGTCCCAGTCGCTCGCGACCCTGTCACTCATGGGCCAGGGCGACGTGACCTCGGGCGATCCACGGCTTTCGCAGGCGTGGGTCGACCTGATGCGGAACGTCGACTCCTCCATCTCAACGCCCGGAAGCCCGGCACAGTGGTTCGGCAGCGGCGCGAACACCAACGTGACCGCCCTCATCGGCCGGCTGATGGGCGACGCCTACGCGGGATTCGGGCTCGGCTTCGTCGCCAGCGAGATGACGAACCCGATCATCCCGCCGGGCGGCCTGAAGGTCTGGCCGAGCTACGGCACCACCTACCCGCCCAGCACGGGCGCGTGCCCGGACTGCTACTACGACGACGCCGTCCCCGGGACGCCGTTCTGGCAGACGCCAAGCGGTTCCTGGTGGGGAGGCGCGCTGTTCCCCGCGAACGCCGAGGGTGGCGCGACGTACTGGAGCGCAGCGTGCGCGAACCGCATCTTCAGCAAGCACTACGCCGACATCGCCCCGCCCGTCAATGGGTCGCCGATGTGCAGCGAATGGGGTGCCCTGATCCACAAGTCCACCGAAGGCGGCTACTCGCACCCGATCGAGGACCGCATGAACGGCTACAAGGCGGGCATCAACGGCTACCGGTACGGCAGCACCGACATCAACACGCTCAAGGTCACCATCTGGGCCGGCATCTCGGCGACGACCTCGTCGATGCAGCGATGGGACTTCAACGGCGACGGATGGACCGATGGCTACGACCTGGGCATCCTCCTCAGCGAGTGGGGAAGCTGCGCACAGGTCCCCGGCGGGTGCCAGTCCGACTTCGACCAGGACGGCGACGTGGACGGCGAGGACCTCGGCATGATGCTGGGGTCCTGGTCGGCACCCTGAGGCACCGGGCCGGGCTAGACTTTCCGGCTTGAGCACCACCGCCTCCCGCACCATCCGCGCCCCCCGCGGCGCCACGCGCACCTGCAAGACGTGGGCCGCCGAGGCGGCCATGCGCATGCTGATGAACAACCTCGACCCCGAGGTGGCAGAGCGGCCCGGGGACCTGGTGGTCTACGGCGGCCGCGGGCAGGCCGCGCGCAGCTGGGAGTGCTTCGACGCCATCGTCGAGGGCCTGAAGCGGCTGGAGGCCGACGAGACGCTCCTCGTCCAGAGCGGCAAGCCGGTCGGCATCGTGCGCACGCACGCCGACGCGCCGCGCGGGCTGAACGCCAACTCGAACCTGGTGCCCCACTGGGCCCCGCAGCAGCACTTCGACGACCTGTGCGCGCGCGGGCTCATGATGTTCGGGCAGATGACCGCGGGCAGCTGGATCTACATCGGCACCCAGGGAATCCTGCAGGGCACCTACGAGACCTTCGCCGAGTGCGCCCGCCAGCACTTCGGCGGCTCGCTGAAGGGGACGCTCAACGTCACCGCCGGCTGCGGCGGCATGGGCGGCGCGCAGCCGCTGGCGATCACCATGAACGAGGGC
>JBJTJU010000170.1:0-2792 GCA_046096165.1 Phycisphaerales bacterium
CCGAGGATCGCCACGCACCGGCGGAAGGCACGCATGCGGAAGTCGTCGTCGCCGGCGCCCGCGCGGTCGACGCGGTCGAGGAACGCGGCGACGTCGAGGAGGCGCGCGCGGTGTTCCATGAAGTAGGCGTCGACGACCTGCGCACGGGTCATCGGGGAGCCTTCGGCGCGGCCGGCGGGATCCATGGGCGTGAGTCTAGGCCCGTGCCGCGCTCAGCCCGCAAGCGACGCGATCGCGCCGCGCAGGAGCCGCTCGTCCACCTCATGCACGTCGACGGGGTCGCCCACCGCGCGCAGCAACGTGATCGTCAGCCGGCCGCCGAGGTGCTCGCGGAATTCCTCGAGCCCGGCGATGAGCGCATCGGGCTCGGAAAGCAGCGGATGCGACGTCGGCAGCGAGAGCGCCCGCAGCACGGACATCACGCGGTCGGCCTCGGCTGCCGACAGGATGCCGGCGTTCGCGGCGTAGGCCGTGTCGACGGCGATGCCGATCGCCACCGCCTGCCCATGCGGCAGCGCGCCGTCGGTCAGCCCTTCCAGGCGGTGCGCCAGCCAGTGGCCATGGTCCAGGGGACGCGCGCTCCGCGTCTCGAACGGGTCGCCACCGAGTGCGATGTGGCGCCAGTGCAGCTCGGCGCTGCGCACGATGACGGGCATCGCCGCGAGCATGTCGCGCGCGCGGATCCCCGCCGCGTCGCGCTCGATGCGCGCCAGCAGCGCCGGGTCGCGCAGCAGCGCGATCTTCACCGCCTCGCTGAAGCCGCCGATCCACGACCACTCGGGCGTCGACTCCAGGAACGCCTCGTCGCAGATCACCGCATGCGGCACCGCGAAGGTGCCCACGTAGTTCTTGCGCCGCCCGAGGTTGATGCCGTTCTTCACCGCCATGCCCGCGTCGTCCTGCGACAGCACGGTGGTGGGCAGGCGCACCAGGCGGCAGCCGCGGTGGGCGATGGCCGCGCCGAAGCCGACGGCGTCGAGCACCGCGCCGCCGCCGATGGCGATCACGCACGACTGGCGGTCGATCCGGTGGTCGACCGTGGCACGGACCACGCGGTCGGGAACCTCCATGCCGGCCTTGGCGCGTTCGCCGCCGGGAACGCGCTCGACGCCGCACAGCTCGGGCATGCCGGGGTGCGCGACGAGCGAGCGAGCGAGCGCCACCGCGAGCTGCGGATGCGCCTCGGCCACGCCCGCGTCGACGAACGCGATGCAGCGCGCACTGCCCGCAAGGGCCTGCGCCAGCGCCGGATTCCCCGGATCGAACACGTCGCGCGTGAACGTCACGCGGTGCCGCGCGGGCACCTGCATGGGGACGTCGAACGTGGCAGGAGCGGTGGAACGGCCCATGGCGGACCGACCATCGTAGGGCTCGTTCGGTGCGCGCCCGTCAGGGTTGGCCGCGGAAACGCTCGGGCACCACCACGCGCGGCGCGGCGCGTCCGGCGGCGACGGGCACCGACGGCGCATCCTCGAGCTTCGCCGACATGGTCATCGCGTCGCCGCCGCGGACGATCTCGACGTCGCAGTCGGCGCCGGGCTTGCACATGCGGATCGCGCGGGTGACGCGCATCATGTTCGGGGTGGCGTCCCCGTTGACCTTGACGATGATGTCGCCGGCGCGCAGCCCCGCGCGGTCGGCGGGACCGCCCGCGACCACGTCGGCCACCACCACGCCCGCGCCCCTGAAGCCCGTGCCGGCGGCGACGTCCGGGGTGAGCGGCTGCATCTGGATGCCCAGGAAGCCGCGTGCGGGCGCGCCGCCGGCGATGATCGAATCCACCACGTCCTTCGCCATGTTCGATGGGATGGCGAAGCCGATGCCGTCGGAGCCACCGCTGCGGCTCTCGATGGCGGTGTTGATGCCCACCACGCGCCCATCCATGTCGACGAGCGGGCCGCCGGAATTGCCGGGGTTGATGGTGGCGTCGGTCTGCAGGTAGTTCTCGAGCGGGCTCAGGCCCACCTCGCGTCCCTTGGCGCTGATGATGCCCGCGGTGACCGAGTCGCGCAGCCCGAACGGCGCGCCGAGCGCGATCACCCAGTCGCCCACCTCCGCCGCGTCGCTGTCGCCGAAGGCGATCGGCTGCAGGTCGGCGAGGTCCACCTTCAGCACGGCGAGGTCGGTCTCGACATCGGTGCCCACGAGGTTGGCGCGTGCCTCGCGGCCGTCGTTGGTGCGCACCATGATGGTGCCGCCCACGCGCACCACGTGGTTGTTGGTGACCACGTGCCCATCCTTCGACACGATGAACCCGGTGCCGACGCCCTGCGGCACGGCCTGCGGGACCATCATCATCGGCACCTGCATGCCGCGCATGCGCACCATGCCGCCGACGGGGCGCACGTCCGGGCGCACCTCGATGGAGACGACCGACGGCGAGGCATGGCGGGCGATGGCACGGAAGGCCTGCGACAGCTTCTTGGCATGGGACGCCGCCTCCTGCACGTCCGGGGGCAGCACCGGCTGCCCAACACCGGACGGCAGGCTGTCCGCCCACGCGGCGGACGTGGAGGCGAGGACGAAGGCCGCAAGCACTCGGGGCATGCTCGACGTGGACGTTCGCATGACCCGGCTACGCCATCGCACGCGCCCGGTTCGCGAAAGTTCGCGGGGCGCGTGCGATTCCCGTTATCCGGTCACCTGGACCCGAGCGGGAGGGCGGTCGCCCCACACTTCGGCGAGGCGTGCGAGCACTACGCCCGCCGCCACCCCCACGTTCAGCGAATCCACGCCCGCAGCCATCGGAATGCGCGTCCGGTGGGAACAGGCGCCGAGGGCCACCGACGTCA
>JBJTJU010000171.1:0-3108 GCA_046096165.1 Phycisphaerales bacterium
GAGGTGCAGGCCGGCGACCAGAAGCTGATCACCGACTGCTTCAACGGCATGTACACGGGGCCGATCCTCCGCGTGCGGCCGGGCGACCTGCTCGAGCTCACCGTCATCAACGACGGCGAGATGAACACCAACATCCACTTCCACGGGCTGCAGGTGTCGCCGGACGACTACGGCGACAGCGTGTTCACCGTCATCCCGCTCGGCCACCAGTACACGTACCGCTTCCGCATCCCCGAGTACCACCACCCGGGCACCTACTGGTACCACGCGCACAGCCACACCACCACGCAGCGGCAGGTGATGCAGGGCGTCGCCGGCACGCTGATCGTCGACGGCGAGCTCGAGCGCTGGCCGGAGCTGAAGGGCATCACCGAGCGCAACTGCGTCCTGCACGACTACCAGAAGGGCCTGAACGGCGAGGTGGTCCAGGGCATCCAGGTCTCGTGGCCCACGTACCGGCTGGTGAACGACCAGAAGTTCCCCGACGTGCCCATCCGCCCGGGCGAGACGCAGCTCCTTCGCCTCTCCGCGCAGGGCGCCAACATCTACTACTACCTCGACTTCGGCGGCGAGAAGTTCTGGGTGGTGAACACCGACGGCAACCCGGTCAACCAGATGGTCGAGACCGACCGCTTCCCGCTGCCGCCGGGGTCGCGCGTCGACATCCTGGTGCAGTTCCGCAAGCCCGGCCGCTACAAGCTGCACACCTCCGAGATCCGGACCGGGCCGGCCGGCGACGGATATTCCGCCGAGAACCTGCTGACCATGGTGTGCGCGGGCGACCCGGTCGAGAAGCCGGTCGACCTGCCGCTCACGGCCGAGGGCCCGTCGCCGCTGCGCGACCTCTCGGAGGTCAAGGTCGACAACGTGCGGACGATCGTCTTCAACGAGACCGACAACGACTTCCGCATCGACAACCGCTACTTCGACGGCACGCGCATCGACCAGCTGATCAAGTGGGGCACGGTCGAGAAGTGGATCATCCGCAACTCGACCGACGAGATGCACGTCTTCCACTTCCACCAGACCGACTTCCAGGTGGTGAAGGTCAACGGCAAGCCGGTGCCGTTCAACACGCACCGCGACAACATCAACCTGCCCTTCCGTGGCGAGGTCGAGGTGATCATCCCCTTCGACATGCCGTGCCAGATCGGCGACTACGTCTTCCACTGCCACATCCTCTGCCACGAGGACGGCGGCATGATGCAGAAGGTGCGCTGCTACGACCCGAGCCGCCCGATGCCGCCGGTGCGCCCGGGCGACGGGTACGGCCCAGTGCCCGACGAGGACCACAAGCCGCTGCAGGCGGCGAGCCCCAACGCGCAGGGCGGGCCGTTCACGCTGCAGGATGCCGCGGGCAAGCCCTTCGGCGACGCGCAGCTCAACGACGGCCTGAGCCTGATGACCTTCGGCTACACGGAGTGCACGGGCGCCTGCCCGCGCACGATGGCCATGTTCTCGGCGGTCGACGACGACCTTGACCTCGACGGGCCGAGCCGGCCGCCGCTCAAGTTCGTGTTCGTCAGCGTCGACCCGGCGCGCGACCAGGGCAAGAAGCTCGAGGAGTACGCGGCGAATGCGCCGGTGCCCCTCGTGGCGCTCACCGGCACGCCCGAGCAGCTGGTCGCGACGACCCGCACCTTCGGCATCGCCTACGAACCGCAGCCCAAGCGGGCCGACGGCAGCTACACCGTGCGCCACTCGACCGACGTGTACCTCGTCGGGCCGGGCGGGCGCATCTTCCGCCGCTTCGCGCTGAACACCGATCCGCGCACGGTCGCGGCGGCCGTCCGTGAATTCTCCGGCCGCGTGCCCCAGAAGGCCGCCGCGGCGATCGAAGGAGGTGCCCGATGAAGCTGCGCACGCTGATCCTCGCGATCGTCGCCCTGGCGTCGCTCGCGTTCCCGTCGACGGCCATGGCCCAGGGCGGCGGCAAGACGCCCGACCCGCGCCCGTTCGCGCTGTTCCGCGACATGTTCGACACGGCGGGCGAGTGGCACGGACCGTGGGTGAACATGTCCTGGCAGCCCCAGCTCGAGTGGTCGTGGCAGAGCGACGGCGTGCCGAAGAACAACTTCAACGCCCAGGTCGCCTGGCAGGCCTACGTCTGGTTCACGCCGGAAGTGACCATGAACGTCAACATGACGTTCGAGCAGGTGGAGACCCCGCAGGCAAACAACCAGTGGTTCATGTACGGCGAGGGCGTCACCGCCGGCGACGTGTGGGTCCAGTGGAGCGACCAGCGCACGGGCATCATCGGCGGCCGCTACACGGCGCCGTTCGGCCTGGCCCCGCTCGTGCTGCCCGGCGTCTTCGACACCAACTTCGTCAACAACTACAACTTCGGCGGATTGATGGGCGGGCTCGCCACCCTGTCGACGGGCGACGAAGGCGGCGGTATCCACGCCCTGAATGCGGGCTTCTTCGGGATCGACACCACCTTCATGGCGGACGGCATCTTCGCCAGCACCGCGGCGCCCTCGGGCCCCGGCACGGGCGGCGGCGTCGACAGCTGGGTGATCGGGTACTCGGGCGCCAACATCCCGCTCCTCTACCCCACCCTCGACATCAACATCGCCTACATCAACTTCGGCGAAGGGATCGGCGCGTCCGCGCAGCAGCAGGGCTTCAACGCCGGCGCATACTGGCAGTACATGATCAACAACGACGGCAACGACACGCTCGACGCGAAGTACTGGTCGATCGGGCCGCTGTTCGAGTACGTGCACTTCTGGAACAACAACGGCGTCCAGGACGCCAGCGCCGACTACTACACCTTCGGCCTCATCACCAACTACGGCAACTGGCAGGCCGATGCCACCGTCGGCTGGCAGAACCTGGTCGATCCGGGCTCGCCCGACCAGGACAACTTCCTGTTCACCGCGAACCTGGGCTACAACTTCTTCGGCCCGCAGTCGCTCGTCCAGGTGGGCTATGCGTACGAGGAGTCGGCCGGCACGATCGATCACCAGATCGGCATCCAGGTCAACTTCCCGATCGTGGCGCTCGAGTACTTCCCGATGTGGAACTGACGGCTGGCGCGTCACAGGCAGGATTCCCGGACTTCGTCCATGCCTTCGCCGCGCGATCCTCGCGCGGCGAAGGTGC
>JBJTJU010000172.1:0-2103 GCA_046096165.1 Phycisphaerales bacterium
TTACGCGCGGTCGCTGCCCGAGGGGCTGCCCTCGCGCTCGCGGCGGCCGCCGTCGCGACGATCGCCACGGTCGCCGCGGGGTCCGCGGTCGCCGCCACGGTCGCCACGGGGGCCGCGATCGCCGCGGTCACCACGGTCGCCGCCGCCACCGCCCTCGCCGCCGGCCGGCATCTCCATCAGCGCCTTGCGGCTGAGCTTGACGCGGCCGCTGTCGTCGACGTTGATGACCTTGACCTTGACGACGTCGCCGATCTTGACCACGTCGGTGACGTTCTTCACGAAGCCGTGCGCGAGCTCGGACACGTGGCACATGCCGTCCGATCCCGGGGCCAGCTCGATGAACGCGCCGAACTCCTTGATCGAGATGACCTTGCCCTCGTAGATCGAGCCGACCTTGATCTCGGCGCCGAGCGCCTCGACCTCGGCGCGCGCGATGGCGGCCTTCTCGCTGTCGGAGCACGCGATGAAGACGGTTCCGTCCTCCTCGACGTCGATCTGGGCGCCCGTGCGCTCCTGGATGCCGCGGATGGTCTTGCCGCCCGGGCCGATCAGCTTGCCGATCTTCTCCGGGTCGATCTTGACCGTGATGATGCGCGGCGCGTACTTCGAGATGTCCGCGCGCGGGGCGGCGATCACGGCCTCCATCTGGCCGATGATGTCGTGGCGACCCTTGCGGGCGATCTCGAAGATGGTCTCGATCTCCTCGATCGACAGGCCGCGGGCCTTCAGGTCGAGCTGGATGCCGGTGATGCCCTCACGGGTGCCGCTCACCTTGAAGTCCATCTCGCCGAAGAAGTCCTCCTCGCCGATGATGTCGATCACGTGGCCGACCTTGCCGTCGGAGCTGGTGAACCGGCCGACCGAGATGCCCGCGCACGTGGCCTTGATGGGCACGCCCGCGTCCATGAGCGCCAGGCAGCCGCCGCACACGCTCGCCATCGAGCTCGAGCCGTTGGACTCGGTGATGTCGCTGATCAGGCGGACGGTGTAGGGGAACTCCTCGGGGTTCGGCAGGATCGCGCGCAGGCTGCGCTCGGCGAGCGAGCCGTGGCCGATCTCGCGGCGGCCGGGGCCGGTGATTCGGCCGGCCTCGCCGGTGCAGAAGGGCGGGAAGTTGTAGTGCAGGTAGAACTTCTTCGCGTACTCCGGCAGCAGTCCGTCGACGATCTGCTCGTCCTTGATGGTGCCGAGCGTGCACGTGACGATCGACTGCGTCTCGCCGCGCTGGAAGAAGGCGCTTCCGTGGGTGCGGGGCAGGATGCCCACCTCCATGTCGAGCCTGCGGATCTGGTCCTTGGTGCGGCCGTCCGGGCGGACGCCGTGGTTGGAGACCAGGTCATGCGTGATCTTCTTCTCGAGGATCCGCAGGGCCTCCTTGGCCTCCTTGGCGCGCTTGTCGGCGGCCTGCCAGGCACCGAAGGACACGTCGCCCGCGGGCATCGCGAAGAAGGTGTCGAGGACGTACTTCTTGACCTCGTCGACCTTGGCGTTGCGGTCGCGCTTGCCGGGGATCCGGCGGGCGTCCTTCATGGACTCCCACGCCTTCTCCTTGACGAGCTTCATCACATCGTCGGAGGGCAGCACGGGGGCGCCCATCTTGTGCTCGGGCGCGCCGCACTTGGTGCGCATCTCGTCGATCATCGAGAGGATGGGCTTGATGCCCTGCTCCCAGCCGAAGCGGATCGCCTCGAGCATCGACTTCTCGTCGATCTCGGCGGCGCCGACCTCGATCATGTTGATGCCGTCGCGGTGGCCGGAGAGCACCAGGTCGAGGTCGCTGAAGTCGAGCTGCGCGACCGTCGGGTTGATCACGAACTGCGCGCCCTGCTCGGTGATGACGCGGCCCACGCGCACGGTCGCGATGGGGCCCTGGAAGGGCGCATCGGTGACCGAGAGCGCGGCGCTCGCGCCGGTGCAGGCGAGGACGTCGCTGTCGTTCTGGCCGTCGTGGCTGAGCACGATGCACTGCAGCTGGATCTCGTCGATGAAGCCCTCGGGGAACAGCGGGCGGATCGGGCGATCCATCATCCGCATGGTGAGGATCTCCTTCTCGCTCGGCGCGCCCTCGCGCTTCTTGAAGCCGCCCGGGTACTTGCCGGCGGC
>JBJTJU010000173.1:0-2145 GCA_046096165.1 Phycisphaerales bacterium
GTCCCAGTCTTCGGGGGCGCCGAGGAACCCGTGCACGAGCGTCACGCGATGCATCGGTCGGTTCACCGGAAGGCGCGCCGCAGCGCCGCATCGGCGGCGGCAACGGCCTGGGCCCGCGCGCGCTCGCTGGCCTCGCGCGGCACGTCGACCGCCGAGGCCAGCTGCAGGGCGTTCAGGTCGTGCAGCGCGCTCACGTCGCCGACCACCGCGAGCACGGGCGCCCCGCCCGCCGCCGCATGGCCGGTGGCGGTCGAGATCAGGCCGTCGATTCCGCTGGCCCCGCGATTCGCCGCGCTCGTCCAGCCCTTCGGCGGGGCAACCGCCATGAAGTCGGCGTCGCGCACCGGCATCGATGACCCGAGGAACACGGTGCCGCGCCGTGCGCCTGCCACCGCCGCCATCGCCGTCGCGATCGCCGTGGGTTCAGTCAGCCGCGCGTCCGCGGCGAGCACCCGCGCGCCGGCCGCCGTCGCGATGCGCAGCGCGCGCGTCCACGCCGGATGCGCCCGCAGCCCGCGTCCGGCCACCAGCCTCACGCCGCCCGAGACCGCGAGCGCCGCGCGATGGTTCGGATCCTGGCGCGGATCGCCTGCGCCCACGGTGACCACCGGGCACGCCTGCCGCGACACCCATTCCCCGAGACGCTTCGAGGCGATGCCGCCGCCCACCATCGTGATGCATGTCGGGGCGAGCGCCTCCGCCAGCGGCGCGCAGTCGGCCACCGTACGCAGCACCAGGTCTGCACCGACGCGGCCCACGCCGGCAAGCCCGCTCGCAGCGTCGGCAAGCACCGTCCCGCGCCAGGCCGTCGGCAGCCAGCGGTCGGCACCCAGCCCCGCCACCACGATGCCGTCGTCGACGGCCAAGGGCTCTGGCTCGACGGCAAGCGTCGTCCGCCACGGGGCGCGGCCGCGCGTCCAGCGCGCAATCGATCCAAGCCACGCGCGATCCCACGGCCGCTCCTCCGGCGCCAGCGGCTCGCGGAACTGCCAGTTCAGGTGCACGGCGCCCGCGTGGCCTCCGGCCAGCCCGCAGGCACGCGCAAACGCCTCGTCCACCGTGGACAGGACGTACTCGGCGGGAATCTCCGTCGTGGGGCAGGGCAGGTCCGCCGACCAGCGCACCGCGCCGTCGAGGAGCCCCGCCTGCGGGATCGACTGGTTGGCGCCGCAGTCGCGGAGCTCCGGCGGCCGGTCGGCAGCGAAGACGCGGAGCGGCACGCGCGCCATGCGCGCCTCGACCGCTGCCGGCAGCACGTTCGCCACTGCGGTGCCACTCGTCATGATGGCCACCGCCGGCACGCCCGTCGCCTGCGCGATGCCCAGGGCCATGAAGGCGCCACCGCGCTCGTCGTGCGCGACGTGCACCTCGATTCCCGGCTGCCGTGCGAACGCGACCGCGAGCGGCGCGCTGCGCGACCCCGGGCTCACCACCGCGTGGCGCACCCCGAGCCGCCGGCACTCCTCGGCCGCAAGCGACGTCCACGCGAGGTTCAGGTTCGGCGCGTCGCGCATGGCGTCAGCGTGCGAGCCCCTCGAATGCCAGCAGCTTGTGGCCGGTCTCGCGCCACTCCTCGGCCGGGTCCGAGCCATCCACGATCCCCGCCCCCGCGAATGCCGTCAGCACGTCGTCCTCGACCAATGCCGATCGGATGGCGACCGCGATCTCGGCCCCGTCGCGCGAGACGACGCCCACCGGGCCGGCGTACAGCCCACGGTCGAATGGTTCCAGCGCGCGCAGCGCCTCGGTGGCCGAAGCGACCGGCGCCCCGGCCACGGCCGGCGTTGGGTGCAGCGCGGCGACGAGTTCGGCATCTCCCACGCCCGCCCGCAGCGCCGCGTGCACGCGTGTCTGCAGGTGCTGCACGTATGCCAGGCGCAGCAGCCGCGGCTGGGCGTCGGTCCGGACCGTCGATGCGCAGGCGGCAAGCGCATCACGCACGCGCTCGACCACCAGTTCGTGCTCGGCCCGGTCCTTGGTGCTGGCCTGCAGCGATTCCCCGAGCAGCCGGTCGGCTGCGGCGTCGACGCCGCGCGGCCGCGTGCCGGCAACCGCCTCGCTGCGGGCGTTGCCGCCGGCGCGCGAGACGAGCCGCTCCGGCGTCACGCCGAGGAACGCTCGCCCGGGTGCCACCTCCACCAGGAA
>JBJTJU010000174.1:0-8754 GCA_046096165.1 Phycisphaerales bacterium
CTTCCGTCGCGCGGAGGTCGTCACCCCACGCCGCGGGCACGCCGAAGTGCGCCTCGGTGGCCGCCGTCGACTGGAACGGCCCGCCCGACCAGACCCAGCGCCGCGCCAGGCACCGCCCCTGCCCCCACAGCTCGACCATGCAGCCGATGCCGTGCGACCCCGCCGGGCCCGGCGCCTCGGCACGCACCTTCACCCAGTCGTCGGGACGGTCGTGCGCGTTGCGCAGCACCCGCACCGGGCCGTTCAGCTCGCCCACCACGATGTCCACGTCACCGTCGCCGTCGAGGTCGTCGAACACCGCCGCACGGTCGCGGTGCGCGCCCAGGAGCCCCGGCCCCGGGTCGGCCACCGCCTCGAACCGCGCGCCCGCGCGGCGCATCACGAGCGGGGGCGGCGCGTACTCGGAGTCCATCGTGGCACGCGTGGCCTGCGGGTAGACGTGGCCGTTGAAGACCACCAGGTCCTCGGCGCCGTCGTGGTCGAGGTCGGCGAACGCCGTCGCCCAGCCGAGGAGCGGGCGGCTCGGCGCACCGAGGCCGTACTGCGCGGTTCGGTCGTCGAAGAACCGGCCGTCGAGGTTCAGGTGCAGGGTGTTGGTGTCGCTCGAGAAGTTGGTGGTGAAGACGTCGGCGAAGCCGTTGCCGTCCACGTCGCCGACCGCGATTCCCATGGTGCCTGGCGCGGCGCTGGGTCTGGTCGGGCGGGCCGTTCCAGTCGACGGCGGCCACCGAGGCGCACTTCGGCGTGCCCGCGGCGTGGGGTGACGACCTCCGCGTGACGGTGACCTGGCCCTTCCGTCGCGCGCCCGGCGATGCGAAGCCCGCCGTTCGGTCTGCCGTTGGCTCTGAAGTCCGCCGCGGGCAGACCGTGACCGTGGGCCGTGACGTCCGCGGCGCCGGCGTCAGAGGAGCGGCGCCATCAGGTTCGCCAGGTTCTCCTTGAACCGCGTGCCCACGCCGCGGCGTTCCCAGGCACCCTGGTCGATCCGCACGCTGTCGGCGATGTAGGACTGCTGCAGCCGGCGCACCTGTACCGCGAAGGCGTCGTCGTAGACCACCACCGTGGTCTCGAAGTTGATCTCGTAGCTGCGGCGGTCGAGGTTGGCGGTGGTGATGATGCCCATCTCGTCGTCGACCGAGATGGTCTTCGAGTGCAGGAACCCCCGTCGGTACTCCCACACCTCGACGCCGGCCTCGAGCAGCCGGCCGTAGCTCGCGCGGCTCGCCCACGCGGCAAGCAGGCTGTCGTTGGCGCGGGGAACGATGAGCGTCACCCGCACGCCGCGCCGCGCGGCGACCTCCATCGCGGCCATGGTCGGGCTGTCGGGGACGAAGTACGGCGTGCTGAGGACGATCTCCTGCCGCGCCACCTGGATGGCCGCCTGCACCAGGCCGCGCACCACGCTGTTCTCGAAGTTCGGCCCCGACGGGATGACCTGGACGGGGATGCCGCCCGGGAGCGACTCGGGCTCGGCGAGGTCGGACGCGACCGGGTGGTCGCCGGTGTCGAGCTCCCAGTCCTCCAGGAAGAAGACCTCGAGGTCGCGCACCACCGGGCCGCGGATGCGGATCCACGAGTCGACGTAGGGCTCGGAGGCGCCCAGGCGGCCGTCCGCCTTGAAGTCGGGGTCGGCGACGTTGCGGCTTCCGGTCTGCGCGACGATGCCGTCCACCACCACGAGCTTGCGGTGGTTGCGGATGTCGACGCGCGCGAAGAGCATCCGCACGACGCGCGCCGGCAGCGCCTCGACCACGCGCACGCCGCCGTCGCGGAGCCGCCGCAGCTCCGGGCTTGCCAGGAACGTGCGCGAGCCGATGCTGTCGACCAGGAGGCGCACCCGCACGCCGCGCGCCGCCGCGCGGAGCAGGGCGTCGCCCACGCGCCGGCCCGTGCGGTCCAGCTCCCAGATGTAGAAGATCAGGTCGACGCTGCGCGTCGCGGCGTCGATGTCCCGCTCGATCCACGCGACCTGCTCCTCGGGATCGCCGCTCAGCTGCACCAGGTTCCCGTTCAGCACCTGGGGCGCGCCCGAGCTCTCGCCGACGTGCGCCAGCTGCAGGTCCGGCGTGCTCATCGCGCCCGCCAGGACGCGCGGGTCCGGCCGCCCGCCGCGCAGCGCGGCCTCGGCCGCCACCACGATGCGCGCGTGGCGCCTGCGCCGGACGGAGCCGATCCGGTTCTCGCCGATGATGACGTAGATCGCCGCCCCCAGGATGGGCATCGCGAACAGCGTGGCGATCCAGGCGAGGGCGGAGGTCGGCCGCGCGCCCTTGGTCCAGACGATGCGCAGCGCCAGGCAGACGTTCAGCGCGAACGCCGCGATGACCGTCCACAGGAAGACGGTCGCCAGGCGCTCCATCCCGAGCCGGTCGGCGAGGGTGTGATGGATCAGCCAGTCCACCGGGGCCTCCGCGCCGCCCGGCGGGCGGTCACTCCAGGATCTCGACGATCTCGAAGCGCTTCTCGCCGCGCGGCAGGTCGGCGCGCACGGTCTCGCCGACGCGCGCCTTCATGAGCGCGATGCCGAGCGGGCTCGAGGAGGTGACCTCGATGTGGTCGGTGTCCTCGTCGGTCATGTTGCCGACGAGCTTGTAGGTCTGGCTCTTGCCGGTGGCCACGTCCTTCAGGCGCACCACCGCGCCCAGGAAGACCATGTCCTTCGGGACCGACGAGTCCCCGGCGACCTGCGCGCTGCGCAGGCGCTGCTCGAGCTCGCGGATCTTCGCCTCCACCAGGCCCTGCTCCTCGCGGGCGGCGTGGTAGTCGGCGTTCTCCTTCAGGTCGCCGTTGGCGCGGGCATCGGCGATGCGCGCGGAGATCACCGGCCGCTGCGCGTACAGGTCGCGCAGCTGCTGCTCCATCCGGGTTCGGTCGGCGGGCGAGATGATCTCCATCGTCGGCTCCGTGGCTCGGTCGGCATCCGGCGCGGCCGCCGAGGCCAGCCGTTCCCGCCGCACGTTCTGAAAAACACATGCCGGCGGGAAACGCCCGCCGACCCGCGAAATCCTAGCCGAGGGGGTGTGCCGGGGCAACCCCCGGCGCCGGGCGCGCCGCCCCGCGCAGGGCCAGCGCCCAGCCGGCCGCCGCGAGGGTCCAGGGCCACGCCGCGCGTGCCCATTCGACCGGCTGGCTCGACTGCTCGGGCACCGGTGCGAGCTCGACGAGCGCGACGAACGGCCCGAGCGCGCCCGGCCATGGTGCCGGCACGCCGAGCACGTCGAGCAGCGGACCGCCCGCCGCGACCGCGATCCACGCCAGCGACCACGCCGCCGGCCGTCCGCCGGGACGCATGCCGCAGGCGATCGCCGCACCCGTCGCCGCGATCCATCCGACGAGCATCAGGTCGATGGCAGCCGCGCGCGCGAGCGTCCACTGCGTCACGAGGTGGAGCGGCCAGAAGATCGCCTGCAGCGCGATCGCGAGCGTCACCGCATCGAGCGCCACGCGGCCCGCCGGCCACGGCGAGCCACGCTCGGCCATGCGTGCCGTCGGCCAGAGCAGCACGATCCCGAACGCCACGGCCGCCAGCAGCGACCGCACCATCGGCGTGTACGCCGAGGACGTCGGCTGGATGGGCGGCTTCAGGCCGACGATCGCGGCGAACGCGGCGATGGCGTAGAGCATCGCGGCGAGGAGCAGCCCGCGCGGGATCGGCATGCCCCGATCGTACGGGCGTCAGCGCGCGAGCGTGTAGTCGCCGCGCAGGTCGATCGACGTGCGGTCGCCGCCGTCGATGCGCCCGCTGCGGTCGAAGGCCAGCTGCAGCGCGCCGAGCTTCTGCATCGCGGGCACCTCCGCCGGCGACTCGTCGCCGGGCGCGCGTCCCCACACGAGCTCGCATCCGCGGTCGGTGGCCAGGCGGATGGTGCCGTCCTTCGACCACGACGAGAGGTCCACCGATGCCACCTGCCCGCGCCACGGGCGGTCGACGAAGAGCGACGCCATGCGCAGGGCGGCGGTCACCTCCGCGCCGGGCCACGCCTGGCCGAAGGATGCCGGCCGCGGCGCCGCCACACCCTTGATGCGCAGAAGCTTCGGGCCCTGTCCCGCGGGGTAGTGGCGCGGCAGCAGGCGTCCATGCGTGTCGACGAGCGACTCGCCGGTGGCGTCGCAGACCAGCGCGAACGGCACCGCCCACGTGCCCTCGACCACGACCTCGTCCACGTCGGCGCGATGCACCTGCCGCACGTCGGCATGCCAGCCGCACTGGCGCACGGCGTCCATCGCCTCGCGCAGGCCGTCCTGGTCGAAGGGGGAGCTGCCGAGCGAGCGCAGCACCGTGCGCTCGATGGCGATGCGTTCGTCGCGGGGGAGCCAGGCCGGCGCATCGGCAAGCACGACGCGGATTGGTGCCGGGAGCGGCGCCCCGGCCGCACGGTCCACGAGGCGCGGCACCCAGATCGCCAGGGCCACGGTGAGGCCGACGAGCGCGGTGGCCCATGCGGCCGGTTCCGCCCAGGCGGGCAGCTTCAGGGTGCGCGGGGTGGACTCGTCGGACGTCTTCGTGCGTGGCATGGCCAGTGGACGTCATCGGCCGGAATCGGCCGCGCCGTGCAGTCAGGTCGGTGGGTTTGGCCGCGTCCCGGGCCCGGTCACGCCGCCGCGCGTCCGGGCCGACGCCGGCCCAGGGCGCGGTGCACCAGCCCGGCCACCAGCCGGTCCATCGGGATCCCCGCATGGCGCGCGGCCTTCGGGACCAGCGAGTGGTCGGTGAAGCCGGGCATGGTGTTGATCTCCAGGAACCACGGCCCGCGCGCGTCGAGCATGAAGTCGGCGCGGGCGACGTCGCGGCAGCCCACCGCGTGCCACGCGGCGCGGCTGAAGGCACGCACGGCCTCGGCGACGCCCTCGGGAAGCTCGGGGTCCAGGACGTACTGGGTGTCGTCCCGGTGGTACTTCGCCTCATAGTCGTAGGTGCCCTCGCGCGGGCGGATCTCGATGGTCGGCAGGCATTCGCCGTCGATCAGGCCGACCGTGAGCTCGCGGCCGCGGATGAACGACTCCGCCATCACCCGCGTGCGCCGCGGCTCGAGCTCCAGGCGCGCCCGCTCGACCTCCTGCGGCGTCGTGCAGATGCGCAGGTCGACGCTCGAGCCGTCGTCGGCGGGCTTGAGCACCACGGGGCAGGCGACCGAGAGCGGCTCTCCGAGGCGCAGCTCCTGCGCCTCCGGCGTGGGGACGCCGATCGCGCCGACCGCGGCCTTGGTGGCCACCTTGTCCATCGCCAGCCGCGCGGCGGCCGGCCGGGCGCCCACGTACGGGCGGCCGTCGGCCTCGAGCAGTTCCTGCAGCGGGCCGCCTTCGCCCCACGCGCCGTGCAGCACGGGGAAGACGACGTCGCCGCGCATCGCGCGCAGCTCGGCGAGTCCCGGGCGGTCGATCGCGACTTCCTCGACGGCGAAGCCCGCCTCGCGCAGCGCGGCGGCCACCTCGGTGCCGGAGCGCAGGCTGACCTCGCGCTCGGCGTCGGGGCCGCCCTTCAGCACCAGGACGCGGATGCCCGCGCCTCCCTCGAACGACATGAGCTGGGGAACCATCGGTGAACCTCCGTGTCCTGCGTGCCGCGCCGTCCGTTGGCGCGTGCCGCGTGCGGGCTCAGGGCTCGCCGCGGCGCCAGAAGACTACCTCGCGCTCGAGCCGGACGCCCGTGCGCGCGAACGTCTCGTCGGCGACCTTCGCCGCGAGTTCCATGACGTCGGCCGCGCGTGCGCCCGGCTCGACGACGATGAAGTTGCCGTGGCGGTCGCTGACCGACGCGCCGCCGATGCGCGTGCCCTTGAGGCCCGCGCGGTCGATGAGGAGCCCCGCGCTCACGCGCTCGCCCGTCGCCGGGTCGACCGGGTTGCGGAACATGCAGCCGGCGCTGTGCGCGGCGAGCGGCTGCACGGAGGCCTTGTAGGCGCTGATCTCGCGCTTGCGCTGCTGCAGCGCCACCGGGTCGGCGGGCCGCAGCGACAGGATGGCCCAGGAGACGACGCCCGGCGGCAGGTCGGTGTGCCGGTACGAGAAGCGGATCGCGTCGCGCAGGTAGGTGCGGCGCTCGCCCTCCCAGGTGACCAGGCCCACCGAGTGCACCACGTCGCCGATCTCGCCGTACTTGCCGCCCGCGTTCATGCGGATCGCGCCGCCGACCGTCGCCGGCACGCCGATCAGGGGCTCGAGCCCGGCGAGCGAGGCGCGGGTGGTGTCGCCGATCGCCTTCGACAGGTCGCACCCGCCGCCGGCGCGCACGAGGTCCGGCTCCCCCTCGGCCTTGAATGCGAGTTCCCGGAAGCAGGGCGCGTCGAGCTTCAGCACCACGCCGTCGATCCCGCGGTCGTCCACGAGCAGGTTGGCGCCGTCGCCGAGGACGCGCACCGGGGTCGCCGTGCGCGCGCAGCGGCGCAGCAGCGTGCACAGCGCCTCCTCGGACCGGGGGTGCACGAGGGCGTCGGCGTGGCCGCCGATCCCGTACCACGTGTGCTTGGCGAGCGGGGCATCGAGCTCGACGTCGCCGTCGAGGTCGGCGAAGAGCGTCGAGCTGCCCTCGGGCATCGCCGCCATCGTCATCAGGCGCCCGCGCCGCCGCGGCCCAGGAAGGCGTGCGCGATCTTCCACACCGGGCCGGCGCCCATCACCACCACCAGGTCGCCGTCCGCGGCCATCACCTCCAGCTGCTCGACGATCGCCTCGAAGGGGTAGACGTGCATGGCGGTCACGCCGCGAGCGCGCAGCCGGTCGACGAGGTCGGAGGAGCTGACCTTCTGCCGCTCCTCCTCGCTGTCTCGGACGAAGTAGATGTCGGGCACGATCACCACGTCGGCGCTGGAGAAGCTCTTGGCGAACTGCTCGAGCAGGAACCGGGTGCGGCTGTGCTGGTGCGGCTGGAAGACGCAGATCAGCCGCTTGGGCTCGTAGCGCGTGCGCAGCGCCTTCAGCGTGGTCTCGCACTCGGTGGGGTGGTGGCCGTAGTCGTCGAACACCGTGACCGCGCCGCCGTGGCGCATGGTGCGGCTGCCGAGGTTCTGCATCCGGCGGTCGACGCCCGCGAAGGTGCCGAGCGCCTCGCCGATGTCGCGCCACTCCGCGCCGAGCCAGTGGGCGATGATCGCCGCGGCGGCGCCGTTGAGGGCCATGTGGTCGCCGGGGATGAGGCTGGTCCACCCGCACATCGCCTGGCCGGCGACCAGCACGGTCACCTGGCCCGAGCGCATGTCGTACTGCACCTGGTAGTCGGCGCTCGGCGCCCAGCCGAACGTGGAGACCGCGCACTCGAGGCCGCTCGCCACGTCGCGGCGGTGCGCGCCGTCGGCGGCGATCAGCAGGCGCCCGCCCCGGTCGGCCGGGGGCAGGAGCGCGGCGAACTCGTGGAACGCCTTCACGATCCGCTCCAGCGTGCCGTAGATCTCGAGGTGGTCCTCCTCGACGTTGTTCACGAGGCCGATGGTCGGGCGGTGGTGGTGGAAGCTGCGGTTGAACTCGCACGCCTCCGCGACCAGGATGCCGGGCTTGCCGCGCTGCGGCCCGCACGGGATGCGGTCGGCGCCGGTGCGGCTGCCGCCGCCGATCTGCGCGCAGGTGGCGCCGACGATGAAGCCGGGGTCGAGCCCGCAGGAGATCAGGACGTGCGCGAGCATCGCGGTGGTCGAGCTCTTGCCGTGCGTGCCGGCGATGCTCACGCCGGTGCGGCCCTTCTGCACCAGGCCGAGCGCCTCGGCATAGCTGATGACCTCGACGCCGCGCGACTGCGCCTCGAGCAGCTCCGGGTGGTCGGCACGGATGGCCGCGCTCGCGATCACCAGGTCGCAGGGCGCCGGCACCTGCGCGCCGTCGTGGCCGATCGCCACGCGGATCCCCATCGACTCGAGCGCGTCGGTCGCGTCGCCCGCGGTCATGTCGCTTCCCGAGACCGCCGCACCGCGCGCGCGCAGCATCTGCGCAAGCCCGCTCATCCCGCAGCCGCCGATTCCCACGAGCCACACGCGGCGGCCCTCGAAGTCGGGCACGTCCATCTCGGTGAGCTTCGGTCCGGTGCTCTCGAAGAGGGTGCTCACGTCGCCGTCCTGGGCGTCCTTCGCCGATGCGCGCGCCGAGCTCCGGGATCCGCCAGCCGACGCGAGGGAGAGGTCGATGTCGCTCACGCCCACGATATCGGCACGGGGCGTGGAAAATCCGCACCGTTTTCGTCCCAGCCCCGTTCTTTCGGGACGCTGCGTCCCGTGCCCGGTCGGGCGTCCTTACAATTGGTCCCCGACGCATGGCCGCGAACCCGGACATCCACGCGCAGGTCCTGGTGGTCGACGACGACCGCGGGCATGCCGAGACGCTGGCCGACGCCCTGCGCCGCCCGGGCCACGTCTGCACGATCCGCCGCAGCAGCACCGTCTCGGCCGCCCGCTGCACCAGGTTGCGGAAGATCACCAGGTCGATCGGCTTCTCGATGAAGTCGTACGCCCCGCCCTGCAGGGCCCGCTTGGCCGTGGGGATGTCGCCGTGGGCCGTGACCATGATGGTCTCGGCGTCGGGCTGCAGCTTCTTGGCCAGTTCCAGCACCTCGAGCCCGGCCGTCGGGTGCTCCATGACCAGGTCGGTGACGATGACGTCGAACACCCCGTGGCGCAGCTCGTCCTCGGCCTCGGCCCGGCTGTGGCGGATGGTGCAGACGTGGCCCGGGCGGCGCAGGGCGTCGGCCAGCGTCTCGGCATGCCCGCGGTCGTCGTCGACCACCAGGACCTGCGCGTGGATGTCCGGGTTCGCGGCCATGCGTCGGGGCCG
>JBJTJU010000175.1:0-9109 GCA_046096165.1 Phycisphaerales bacterium
GCAGCGCTGCTCGTCGCCGCCGCCGGCACGGTCTCGGCCATGCCGAGGCCGGGAGGCGGCACGCGGATCCCGGCGACGACCGCCGACTTCCGGCTCCCCGGCACCCAGCCCGACCCGAACATGGACGCGTTCCTCGCGGGGGTCGGCTGCTCGAGCTGCCACGGCAGCTACGACCCCAACGCCGCGCCAGTGCGCACGTGGGTGGCGAGCATGATGGCGCAGAGCGCGCGCGACCCGATCTGGCACGCGTCGCTTGCGATCGCCAACCAGGACGTCGCCTTCGCGGGCGAGTTCTGCATCCGCTGCCATGCACCCGGCGCGTGGCTGGGTGGACGCGGCGCAGGCGGGACGCTCGAGAACTTCTGGTGGGAGCCCGACTTCGACGGCGTCAACTGCATGGTGTGCCACCGCATGGTGAACCCGGAGACGGGGCCGCTGAGCGCCGTGGGCTACGCAAGCAACGATCCCTACGACCCCGACCCGGATCCGGAGGTGCTCTCGCCGCTGGCGGCGGCCGGGCTGCTGCCGGGCGCCGGGCAGCGAACCAACGGGAGCTTCGTGATCGACCCGCGCGACACCCGGCGCGGCCCGTTCGCGGACATCCCCGTCAACTACCACGGCGTGCCGATGCACTACTCGCCGTTCCACTCGACGAGCGAGATGTGCGCCACCTGCCACGACGTGAGCAACGTCATGACGGTGCGCCGGCCCGACGGCTCCTGGGGCCTCGACTCCCTGGGGTCGCCGCACCCGACCGCACGCGCCCACGACATGTTCCCGGAGCAGCGCACGTACAGCGAGTGGCTCAACAGCCAGTTCGCGCGCGAGGGGGTGCCGTACCCGGACCGCCGCTTCGGCGGCAACCACCCCACCGGCACCATGCGCAGCTGCCAGGACTGCCACATGCCGGATACGCAGGGGGCGGGCTGCTCGCTCCACGTCAACACCCCCTACGTGCGCCCCAACGTGCCCCAGCACGGCTTCGCCGGGGCCAACTCCTGGGTGGTGCGCGCGGTGCGGGCGCAGCTTGGCGCGGACGAGGCGAACGCCGTCGGCCTCCTCCAGAGCCGGGTCGACGCGGCCATCGCACGCAACCTGCAGATGCTGCGCGACGCAAGCGACATGACGCTCGCGCAGGCGGGCGGCAGCCTGAAGGTGCGCATCGTCAACCAGTCCGGCCACAAGCTGCCGACCGGGATCAGCGAGGGGCGCCGGATGTGGATCAACGTCCGCTTCGTGTCCGCGTCGGGTGCCACGGTGGCCGAGTCGGGCGCCTACGACTGGACCACGGGCACCCTGCTCGACCCGGCGGCCAAGCAGTACGGCGCCCACATGGTCACGGACGGCGAACTGGCCGACGCGGCCGGCCTGCCGGACGGCGCCGAGTTCCACATCGCGCTCCTGAACAAGGTGGCGAAGGACAACCGTATCCCGCCGCGCGGCTTCACGAACGCGTCGTACGCCGCCTTCGGCGGAGAGCCGGTGGGCGCCACGTACGCCGACGGCCAGTACTGGGACGAGACGCTCTACCCAATCCCCGCCGGCGCCACGCGGGCGATCGTCACGCTCTGGCACCAGACCACCACGCGCGAGTACGCCGAGTTCCTGCGCGACCAGAACCGCACCGACCAGACCGGCCAGGTCGCCTACAACCTGTGGGTGCAGTTCGGCCGAAGCGCCCCGGTCAGCATGGACACCGCGTCCCTCGACCTGTCGAGCGCGTGCACGGGCGCGGACCTCAACTGCGACGGCGTGGTCGACGGCACCGACCTGGGCATCCTGCTCGCGGCATGGGGGACGTCCGCGGCCGACCTGAACGGCGACGGCACCACCGACGGCAACGACCTCGGCATCCTGCTCGGCGACTGGGGCTGAGCCCCGCCCGTCACCCGGCCTGCGACTTCAGCCAGCGCTCCACGTAGTGGATGTCGTGGCTGGCCTTGCGGAAGTCGGGGTGGTCGAGCACCTTCAGGTGGAGCGGGATCGTGGTCTTCACCGGGCCGATCCGGAACTCGCGCAGCGCGCCCTTCAGGCGCTCGATGCAGGTGTCGCGGTCGGGGGCGTGCACGATCAGCTTGCCGATCATCGAGTCGTAGTTCGGCGGGATGCGGTAGCCCGCGCGCGCATGGCTGTCGAGGCGGACGCCGGGGCCGCCGGGCGCCGCGTAGGTCTCGATGAGGCCGGCCTGCGGCATGAAGCCGCGGTCCGGGTCCTCGGCGTTGATGCGCACCTCGATCGCGTGGCCATGGACGCGCACGTCCTTCTGCGCGAAGGGCAGCGGCTCGCCGGCCGCGACGCGGATGCCGGTCTTCACGATGTCGACGCCGGTGATCATCTCGGTCACCGGGTGCTCCACCTGCACGCGGGTGTTGACCTCGAGCATGTAGAAGTTCTGCGTGCGGTCCATCAGGAACTCGACCGTCGCGGCGCCGGAGTACTTCGCCTCGCGGATGAGCTTGGCGGCGCTCATGCACACGGCATCGCGCTTGGCCGGGTCGACGCCCGGGGCCGGGGCCTCCTCGACCAGCTTCTGGTGCCGGCGCTGGCTCGAGCAGTCGCGCTCGTAGAGGTGCACCGCGTTGCCGTGCTTGTCGCCGATGGTCTGCACCTCGAAGTGGCGGGCCATCTCCAGGAACTTCTCGACGTACACCCCGCCGTCGCCGAACGCGGCCGCCGCCTCCTGGCGCGCGGACTCGATGCCGGCGCGGAGCTCGGCCTCGTCGCGCGCGATGCGCATGCCGCGGCCGCCGCCGCCGGCACGTGCCTTCACGATCACGGGGTAGCCGATCTCGCCCGCGACCTTGACGGCCTCGTCGATGTCCTCGATGGCGTCGTCGGTCCCCGGGAAGATCGGCGTGCCGGTCTGCCGCGCGAGCCGCTTGCAGTTCACCTTGTCACCGAGCGCGTGCATCGCCTCGGGGCTTGGGCCGATGAACTCGAACCCGGAGTCGCGGCAGACCTCGGCGAAGTGCGAGTTCTCGCTCAGGAAGCCGTAGCCGGGGTGGATGGCGTCGGCGTGCGAGACCTCGGCGGCGGCGATCAGCCGGTCGATGCGGAGGTAGGACTCCTTCGACGGCCCGGGACCGATGCAGATGGCGCGGTCGGCCTGCTCGAGCCAGGGGCCACCGCGGTCGGCGGCGGAGTAGACGCACACCGTCTCGGCGCCGAGCTCGCGGCAGGCTCGGATGATTCGCAGGGCGATCTCGCCGCGGTTGGCGATCAGGACGCGCTTGAACATGGGTGGCCTCGTGCGGGCGGGCGCCCGCGGGTGGTCGTCGTGGCGCTCAGCTCGGTCGGATCATGAAGAGCGGCTGGCCGAACTCGACCGCATCGCCGCTCTTGACGAGCACCTTGGCGACGGTGCCGGCGCGCTCGGCCTTGATCTCGTTGAAGATCTTCATCGCCTCCACCAGGCACACGGTCGACGTGGGGCCGACCTGCGCGCCGACGGCGATGAAGGGCGGCTTGTCCGGCCCCGGCGAGGCGTAGAACGTGCCCACCATCGGGCTCTCGATGGCAACCAGGCCGGCGTCCTCGGCGGGGGCCGCCGGGGCGGCAGGCGCCGACGGAGCCGGTGCAGCGGCAGGCGTCACGGGAGTCGCGACATGCATGGCGGGCATCGGGTGCGCCGCCACCATCGGCACCGCCTGCGGGGACGCCCGGCGGATGGTGACCTGTTCGTCCTTGTCGCGAAGGTCGAGTTCGGTGAGGTCGCTTGCCGTCATGAGGCGGACAAGCTCCTTCAACTTTCGGATGTCGATCATGGTGCAGGATGGTAGCGAATTCATCCCCGATCGGCAGACGTTCGCCGCACGATCGACCCTATCTCCCGAAACTGGCGACGGTTGCGATCAGCCCCGCCAAGGTTCCAGCGCCCGTGGCGGGCCCAGTACCTCGCGAAGCAGGATCGCCCGGCGAAGCCCCGACCGACCGCCAAGAGCGCCCCGCAGGGTGGCGGGGCGCGCCATGGCCGCCACGGGGGCGATCCGGCGTGGCGAGATGGCGGCCGAGACGGCCGCAGCGCCGCGTGTGGATGGTGCCGTTGGCCTCGACTCGACGGCGGGAGGCACCTTGGCGGCCACCTTGGGGGGGACGGGCGGCTTGGGTCGAGCGGCAGGCTTCGCCTTCGGCTTGGCGGGTGGCTTGGGCTTCGCGACCGGCTTGGGCTTGGCGGCCGGCGCGGCCTTGGGCGTCGCGACCGGCCGGGGCGCTGCCGCCACCGGCGCCCGCGACATGGCGCTTGGTCTCGCCACCGCCTGCGCCGCGCGCTTCGCCTTCAGTTCCGCGTACTTCTTCCAGAGCGCGATGCCGCCGTTGATCAGCACCACCAGGATGAAGATGATGAGCTCGGCGTTCTTCATCGCGTCGTCGGGGCGAGTGTAGTCCCGTAGTCGGCGGCAAGCACGGGGCGTCCGTCGCTCCCCTGCATCGCGCGGACCTCGACCCCGAGGAGGGCGCGGAGTGTTGCCGGCACGAGGACGTCGGCCGCCGGTCCGAACGCCGCGGTCGCGCCGTCGCGCAGGCACCAGACGTGGTCGGCAAGCGCCCCCGCGAGCGAGAGGTCGTGCACGGCCGCCAGGACCGTGGCACCCTGCCCGGCCGCACGGCGGACCAGCGCCACCAGGGTCGCCGTCTCCGGCAGGTCAACGGCTGCGAAGGCCTCGTCCAGGAGCAGCACCCCGCCCGGCGAGTGCTGCGCCAGTGCCCGTGCCACGCCGACACGCTGCTGCTGGCCGCCCGAGAGCGTGGCGAACGGCCGGTCGGCGAGCGCCGCCAGGCCCACGGATGCCAGCGCTGCGTCGACCTCTGCGGGATCGGACCGCAGCGCCACCCGGCCGAGCCCAACCACCTCACGCACCGTGAACGGCGCGCCGACCTCCATGCGCTGCGGCACGAAGGCGATCCGTGCTGCACGGGCCGCGGCGGGCAGGCCATGCACGTCCGCGCCGTCGAGGGTGACGCGCCCGCCGGCCGGACGCACCAAGCCGGCAGCGGCGCGCAGCGCGGTGGTCTTGCCGCTGCCGTTCAGCCCAAGCAGCACGGTGACACCTCCGGGCTCGGGTTCGGTCGCTCCGGTGGACAGGGAGAACCGGCCCAGGCGAACCGACGCCGACTCGAACCGAAGGCGGGGTGCGCTCACCGTCGCCACTCCCCGGCCGTCCGGCGAACGAGGACGAGGAATGCCACGCCGCCGAGCGCCGCCGTCACCGCGCCGAGCGGAAGGCGCCCGCCGCCGAGGTCGACGCACTGCCGCAGTGCGTCCGCCCCCACGAGGAGCGCGGCGCCACCAAGTGCCGACGCGAAGGCAAGCGGGCGGTTGCGCGCCCCGACCGCGGCGCGGGCCGCATGCGGCGCAAGCAGGCCCACGAAGGCGATCGGGCCGCAGAGGACGACCGTCGTCGCGGTGACGATGCCGCAGCCGAGGAACATCGCTGCCCGCAGCGCGCCGAGCGGCACGCCCACGGAACGGGCTTCGTCGTCGGACAGCGTCGCGGCGTCGAGGCGCGGGCCCAGCCAGGCCGTCAGCGCCAGGAATGCGGCGGTTGCCGAGACGCACGTCCACAGGACGGCCGGGTCGGGCACCTCCGGAATCCTCCCGAACGCCCATGCCACGAGCGATCCACGGCGGTCCGGCGGCAGCAGCGACTCGATCACGGTGGATGCGGCCGCGCACACGGTGCCGACGATGACCCCGGACAGGACCAGCGTCACGGGATCGACCGCTCCCTGCCGCCGCGAGATCGAAAGCACCGCGGCGAGCGCCACGACCGCACCGAGGGCGGCGGGCACCTCAAGCGCGCCGCCGGTCGGCACCGCGGCACCGGCCCATGAGGCGCCGAGGGCGGCGACGGCAACACCCGTCCCGGCACCGCCGGACACGCCGAGCACGAAGGGCGACGCCAGCGGGTTGCGCAGCAATGCCTGCAGCACCGCGCCGCACAGGCCGAGCGCCGCGCCGACGGTGGCCGCCCCAGCGACCGCGCCGAGCCGGAACTCGCGGATCGGCGCCTCCGGCCATCCGATCACCAGCGCGCCGTCGATCGAGCGCCCGAGTGCGAGCCGCGCGACGACGGCCGCCGCGAGCACCGCGGCGATGATCACGATCCCGCCGACCGCGCGCCCGTTCATGGGGCCCCCGCCCGCGCCGCGATCGCCGCATCCGCCGACGCCAGCGCACGAGGACCCTCGACCAGCAACGCGGTCGAGGGCTCGAGTAGGCACGCCGCATCGAGCGGCACCACCATCCCGGAGTCGCGCAGCCATGCCGGCACGGGTGCCGTGCCGACGACCACGACCGCCACCGCCCCCATGCCGACCACGTCCTCGGCGCTCAACTCGGGGTAGCCCGACTGGCGGACGGCGTTCGTCCCGCCCAGCCCGGTCCACAGCCCGTCGATGAACGTGCCCTGCCCGAAGGCAGCCGGCGGATCCGTGCTGAAGAGGACGAGCACGGGGCCTCGCGTGCGAAGCGGCACCGCCATCGCCGCGGCGTGTTCCGAGGCAATGCGCGCGGCCGCCTGCGGGGCGCCGCCGATGCCCTGCGCCGACAGCACCTCCGCCAGCGCAGGCACCATGGCCCGGACGTCTTCGAGCGAGCTGAGGGTGCAGTCGAACCGCCGGGCATCGGGCGCCGCCCGATCGAGCGCCGCATCGGCCGCCGAGGCCTGGCGAAGGATGAGCGTCGGCCGCAGCGCGGCGATCGCCTCGAGGTTCCGGTCCTCGAAGGTGCCGACCACCGCGGCCTGCCCGGCCCGGCACCATGGCGTGCGGCCGACGACGGCGTCCGCTGCCCCCAGCGCCTGGCAGGCGTGCGTCAGCGCCGGGCTCAGCGAGACGATGCGTGCGCCCGCCGCCGGCACGGCATCGATGCCCGCGCGCGGCTCGGTGCGCGAATCGCACCCGACCAGCGCGGCCGCGAGGGCGGCGGTCAGCCACGTGAGGTGCACGGACGGCATCGCGCGGATCCTAGTCCGCGTGCCGCGTCGCCCCGCGCGTGCGTCGGCCGGGCTACGCTCCGCACACCGATGCCCGGCTTCCTCGCCTCGATCCGCGCGCTCTTCGTCGGCCAGGACGACGCCCCCGCCGCCCCGCGGCGCGTCGGCACGGGCGGTCGGCTGGACACGAGCGCTGCCCCGGTCCCCGCGGATTCGCAGGAACTGGTGTCGATGGCGCGGGACTTCCGCACGTTCCTCGACCTGCAGGAGCAGCGCCAGCAGGAACTGGCCCGCGTGGTGGCGACGCTTCCGCAGAGCATGGGCGCCCTGCCCGAGCTGGTCCGCCAGCAGACTCGCCTGGCCGACCTCGTCGCGCAGCAGCTCATGCTCACGCGCCAGCGCGACGACCAGGTCGAGAAGACGCTCGCGCGCATCACCCAGGGCGTCGAGCAGCAGCGTGACGTCATGGGCCTGGTGCAGCAGCAGCTCGACCTGAACCACGAGGGTGCCATGAAGGTGGCCGACGGCGTCACCACGCTTGCCGGCGCCGTGGTGCAGCTGCAGGAGACCTCCGACCGCGGGTCGGTGGCGCTGCAGCGCATCCTGGAGCGCACCGCCGACCGCGATGCGGGCGTGCAGAAGCTGCACGCGACGCTCCAGAACTGGATGCTCTTCGTGGCGATCCTCTCGTGCATGACGCTCGTGGGCGCGGTGATCCTGGCGTGGATCGTGCTGCATGCCCCGGTGCGCGAGGGCGTGGCGGCAACCGCATCCGCGGCGACGGCGGAGGCCGGCAGCCCAGGTGCGACCGCGGCGGCCGTCGATGCCCTCGCGGCAGACCTGCCTGAGGCACCGCCCCCGACCGGCTCGACCATGCCCGCCCTCGGCGGCGCGCCCGAGCCCGCAAGCGGCGAAGCGCTGCCGGCCACCGGCGGCGCGGCGCCCCGCTGAGCGAACGCCTCAGGCCACCAGCTGCGTGCGCGCGATGCGCGCGTAGGCGTCGCACGACCCCATGAGGTCCTCGTGGCATCCGGAAGCCACGATGCGGCCGCCGTCCATCACCACGATGCGGTCCGCCGCAAGCACCGTCGACAGCCGGTGCGCGATCACGAGCGTGGTGCGGCCGGCGCCGAACTCGCGGATCGCCGCATTGATCTGCTCCTCGCTCTCGGCGTCGACCTGGCTTGTCGCCTCGTCCATCACCAGGATCGACGGGTCGCGCAGGACGGCGCGCGCGATCGAGATCCGCTGGCGCTGGCCGCCGGAGAGCGACGCCCCGCCCTCGGCCACCGCCGTCTCGTACCCGTCCGGCAGGCGCTCGATGAACCGGTCGGCGTGCGCGCGCCGCGCGGCGGCGCGGACGTCGTCGATGCCGGCCTCGAGCCCGAAGCGGATGTTGTCGGCGACGGTGCCGTGCACCAGCACCGCATCCTGCGTGACCACGCCCACCTGCGCACGCAGGCTGCGGACCGACACCTCCCGGATGTCGGTGCCGTCCACCAGGATGCGGCCGGACTGCGGGTCGAAGAGACGGGGAAGCAGCGCAAGCAGCGTCGTCTTGCCGGACCCGTTCGGCCCGACCACCGCGACGCGCTCGCCGTGGGCGATCGAGAGCGTGATCCCCTGCAGGGCATCGGTCGACGCGCCGGGATAGCGGAACGAGACGCCCTCGAACCGGATCGAGCGTGCATGGCGCGCAAGCGCCGGACGTCGCCGGTCGCCGGCGTCCTCGCGCTCCATGTCGAGGAGTTCCTGCAGGCGCTCGGCCGGCGCGGCGGCCGCCTGGATCTCGTTCACGAGCCCCGCGAGCGGCTTCAGCGAGCCTCCCGCCGCGGCCAGCGCGCCGAGGGCGAGGACGAAGGTGTCGAAGGGCAGCTTTCCCTCGATGATCTGCCGCGCCGCGACGAGCGCCAGGCCGCTCACCGCCAGGATCGAGATGGTCTCGACCAGCGGCGAGGACATCGCCTGCACGAACCGCACCCGCATCTCCTGCCGCAGCACGTCCTGGTTCGACTCGTCGAACCGTCGGATGGACTCACCCTCCGCGGACGCCGCCTTCACCGCCCGCAGGCCACCCATCGATTCGGTGGCGGTCCGCAGCATGCGTTCCTGCGCCTGGAGCGACCCACGCATGCCGCGGCGGATCCGCTTGCCGAACTTGCGGAGCGGGATGG
>JBJTJU010000176.1:0-2676 GCA_046096165.1 Phycisphaerales bacterium
GGTGCGCCCGGCGGGGACGAGCTCGCCCGCGGCGATGCCGGCGATCGTGCCGACGGCAAACGGCACCGGCGCGTAGCGCTCGCGCGGGGTCCGCGAGACGTCGCGCACCGTGCCGTCGGCACGATCGCCGGCATCGCCGCGGGCGAGCTCGTCCCCGCCGGGCGCACCATGCGCTTCGAGATCGACGTGCTCGACCCCGGCGTCCAGCGCTACCTGCGCGACGGGATCGGCGCGGGGCGCCTGGCGCTCGCGGTCACGAGCCTCACCTTCGTGCAGCAGCAGTCCGGGCAGTTCCCGAGCTTCGTCGCCAAGGAGAACGCGCTGGTGGCGATCGGCGCGGCGCGCGCGGCGCGGCTCATCATCGAGGCGACCGACGGCCCGGCATGCGTGCCCGCGGACTTCAACTGCGACGGCGCGGTGAACGGCGACGACCTCGGCCGGCTGCTCGCGGCCTGGGGCATCTGCGGCAGCTGCGCGGAAGACCTCACCGGGGACGGCGCCGTGGACGGCGACGACCTGGGCCAGCTGCTCTCCGAGTGGAGCTGAGCGAACTCAGTCGCGCGCGGCCGAATGCTCGACCAGCGCCTCGACGAACGCGCGGCGCGCGGCCTGCAGCGTGCGCTCCGCGTCGGCAAGCAGCCGGTCGGTGACGCCCTGCGGCAGCTTCATGCGTGCGGCCACCTGCTCGGGCGAGAGGCCCTCGCCATGACGCAGCCGCAGCGCGATGCGCTGGTGTTCGCTGAGCACCGAGAGGACGCGGGCGGCAAATCCTTCGCCCAGGTTCGCGGTGGACTTCGTGGTCCGGGGAGCCTTCGACGCCGAGGGACGGCGCGCCGAGGGCGATTCGAGGGTCTGAACTTCCGTCATGCGTGCACTCCTTTGCAACGCGGCGGAACGACTGGCCGGGATGTCGACGGCCCTGCCAGGACGTCGGCGACCAAGGGAATCCGGGGCGCGAAAGGGGCGCTTCCGGAGGTCGCACCGGAATCCTAACGGATCCTCAGGCCGCTGTCGACAGGCTGGAACGGGCGCGGACCGTGCCGGCCACCTCGGCGACCTCGGCCTCGAAGCCGGGGGCGCCGACCAGGGGCCCAAGCGCCGAGACGACGAGCGGGTCGAACTGGGCGCCCGACTGCTCCTCAAGCTCCATGAAGGCCTCCTGCATGCCGATCGCCTCCCGGTACGGGCGGACGGACGTCATGGCGTCGAGGGCGTCCGCCACCGCCACGATGCGGGCGAAGAGCGGGATGGCGCTGCCGGCCAGGCCATCGGGGTAGCCGATGCCGTCCCAGCGCTCGTGGTGCCAGCGGGCGGCGGGGGCGGCGAAGGCCAGCGCGGGAATCCGGCGCAGGATCGAGCCTCCGTAGATGCCGTGGCGGCGCACGGCGGCGGCCTCCACCACGGACAGCGGTCCGTCCTTGCGCAGGATCTCGGTGGGCAACAGAATCTTGCCGACGTCGTGCAGCAGCGCCGCGACGCGCAGGTCGCGCAGCTCGCGCTGGTCCATGCCCAGGGAGGAGCCGAGCATGGTGGCCAGCACCGACACGCGGTGCGAGTGGCCGGCCTGGCGCGGATCGGTCGCATCCACCTGCGCGACGAGTTCGTCGACGAGGTGGTCGAAGCCGCTGTTGGCTTCCGGGGCCGACACGGCGGCCGCCATCGAGACGTGGTGGGCGAGGTCGCGCGGCTCCACCGTCATCCACGCCGAACGGGCGGCGATCGGGGCGGGCTGCTCGGAACGGGGCTCGATGGCGTGGCGGTCCATGTCGTCTCTCCTGTGTGCGGTTCGGTGCGGGGGGTTGCCGCGCTCCGGGCATCGGCGGACGCAGGGTGCGACTGAAGCGTGCATGCCGGAATTGACGGAGATTCCGCCCAAGGTCCGGGAAAGCGCCCCGCGGACGCCGCCGCGGTGGGCGTTACCGGCCACGGGGCTAGACTCCCGCGTCGATGCGCATTGCCGCCGTTGCCACCACCCGACCGCCGAAGGCACGCGCCGTCGAGGTGGCGTGCGCCCCCGATGCGCCGGCGGACCTCACGGCGATGCCGCCCGCGTCGTTCGCGCGCGTCCTCGGCGGCCACGCCGGCACGGACGCCGTGCGCGCGGAGCTCGACCGCCTCGCCGCCACGGGCGCCCTGGCCCACGACCCCGAGCCGCGCATGTTCGTCTACCGCGCCGCGCACGCCGGCAAGCGCTGGATGGGCGTGGTGTGCGCCGTCGACACGCGCGACCTGGTGACGCTGCTGCCGCACGCCGCCTCCGACGCGGAGATCTCCGCCGCGCGCACCGACCTCGAGCGCGTGGGGGCGCAGCTCGTCCCTGCCCTCGTGCGCGTCGAGCGATCGGACGACGTCGCGTACCTGATGACCTGCGACACCAACGAGCGTCCCGCCTACCACTTCGTGTCCGCCGACGGATCGACGCATTCGGCGTGGACCGTCCACCGCCCCGAGGCCTACGTGCAGGCCTTCGCGGAGCTCGATGCCGCGGCGATCGTCGGCGGCGGCGCGCAGGTCATGGCGGCGCACCTCTCGGGCACGATGCCGCCGGCGCTTGCCTCGGCGTCGGCGGGGAGGATCGCCAGCGGCATCGTGCCCGTGTGGTGCGCCGCCATGACCGGCGCGCCGCCGGCGACGATCGCCGCGGCAGCGAGCTCCGCGTAGGCCTGCACGTAGGGC
>JBJTJU010000177.1:0-4421 GCA_046096165.1 Phycisphaerales bacterium
GCCCCGGCGCTTGCGCCGAGGATCGTGCGTTCGTCGGTCATCGCCCTCGGCCCTCGGGGCCGCCCGGGCGCCAGGCGTCGCCGTGCAGGTCGTCTTCCTCGATCGGGCGGCCGATCGCGTAGTCGCCGCGGAACCAGCGGCCGAGGTCACCCATGCGGCAGCGGTCCGAGCAGAAGCGTGCGTCGGCGCCCGCCGCCAGCGCGGTGCCGCAGGTGGCGCAGTGCGTGGCGCGGGACGACGGACGGATGTCCTCGATCTCGATCTCGCGGACGTCCTCGCCGGCGTGGCGGATGCGCACCTCGACGCGGTGGTCCGGGAGCGCCGGGGCGATGCGCGACGGCCACTCGACTGCGATCACCGACTCGCCGGATGCCATCAATTCGTCCCATCCGATGGACGCGAGGTCGTGCGCCGAGCGGATGCGGTACGCGTCGATGTGGACGAGGACGGTGCCGCCTCCCGCGTCGGCGTAGCGATGCTCGAGCACGAAGGTCGGGCTCGACACTTCCGCGGGATCGGCACCGAGCCCGCGCGCGAGGCCGCGCACGAAGCAGGTCTTGCCGGCGCCGAGGTCGCCGTCGAGCGTGACGAGCATGCCGGGCGCCAGGCGCATGGCGAGTGCCGCGCCCAGGCGCTCGGTTTCCTCGGGGCTCGACGAATGCCGGAGCTCGACAGTCATGGCCACGTCCTCATCGGCCTTGCTCCCATCCGAGGTTCGATGCATCGTGGCGGGCGCCGCCGACGAGCACCGTGCACCGGGCCTCGGCGCGCGGCACGAAGCGGCCGACCACGGTGACGGAGGTGCCGGCGACCGACGCCGGCGGCTCGCCGGCGCAAGCGAAGGCCAGTTCGTGTTCCTCGCCGGCCCCGACGACGTGCTGCCATGGCAGCGCGGGATCGGCAGGCAGCCGAGCCGCGTCGATCTCGACCGAGAGCCGGGCGGTGTCGGCAAGGTGCCCGGCATCGGTGGCCAGGCCGTCCGAAACGTCGATCATGGCGTGCAGCCGGCCGCCAAGCTGCGCGACGAGTTCGAGTGCCTCGGCGATGCGCGGGCGGATCGCCAGGTGCCTGCCGCCGCCGTCCGGCCGCCATCCGTCGCCGAGGGTGCCGGTGACGCACAGCAGGTCGCCCGCCTGCGCGCCGGCGCGCGTGACGACGCGGCCCGAGGGGCCCGGCTCGGCGGTGATCGCGACCGACAGGACGAGCGGCGCCGACGAATCGGCGTGGGTGGCAATGTCGCCGCCGACGACCGGGCAGCGGAACTCCTGCGCGGCCGCACGCAGGCCCTCGGCGAGCGCGCGCACGTCTGCATCGGGAAGGCCCGCTGGAAGCGTCACGGCCGCCACCGCGCACGACGGCACGGCGGCCATGGCGGCCACGTCGCTCACGTTGCGGGCCATGGCCTTGCGCGCGACGGCGGCCAGCGGCGTGCCGCGCGTCCAGTGGCGCCCTTCCACCACCTGGTCGGTGGCGATGAGCATGCGATTGCCGCCGAGCCGGACCTCCGCCATGTCGTCGCCCGGCGGGATGACCACGTGCGCCCCGCCGCAGGAGGCGAGCTGCGCGTTGGCACGCACGATCTCCCCGATGAGGGCGGATTCACGCACGGGCCGACCTCCGCACCTCGAGGATGCCAAGCAGCGCCTCCGCGGTCCGCTCGGTGGCGCCCTGCATGGAACGCACCACCTCGCGCGCGGCGTGGCCGAGGCGCGCGCGCTCGGCGGGTTGGTCGATGAGGGTGCGGATGGTGGGCCCGAGCCGCGGCGCATCCAGCTGCACCATGGCGTTGGCGCGCTGGAGCGCGAGCACCGACTCGCGGAAGTCGCCCATGCGTGGACCCGCCACCACGGCCTTGCCGAGCGCGGCGGGCTCCATGGGGTCGGAGCCATGCAGCTGGCCGAAGCTGCGGCCGATCACCACGACGTCCGCCAGGGCATAGGCCTGGCGCAGCTCGCCGATGGTGTCGAGGAGGAAGAGGCCGTCGCGGCTGCCGCGTTCCCGGCGGGACCGGCGTGCGCAGCCGGGAAGATCCGCGGCCGCACGGTCGAACCACTCCGGCTTGCGGGGGGCGCAGAGGAGCTGCACGCCCTTCGGCACCGCCGCGCGCAGCAGCACGTGTTCCTCGGGAGCGGTGGAGCCGGCGACCACCAGCGGGCGGGTGCGGTCGATCCCGAGTTCATCCGCGAGTTCCGCGGCGCCGGGCACATCGTCTGCGATGCGCGCCGTGTCCCACTTCCTGGTGCCGGTGACGAAGACGCGGCCGCGTGGCACGCCAAGGGCGCGGAAGCGCGCGGCGTAGTCCTCGGTCTGCACGAGCGCCGCCTCGACGCGGCCGAACGTCCCGGAGAGCACCGGTCGGGCCAGCCGGTAGCGGCCGAAGCTGCGTTCGGAGAGTCGGCCGTTCACCACCACCACCGGGATGCCGCGCTGCGCGCAGGCGGACACGAAGTTCGGCCAGAGCTCCAGTTCGCAGAGCGCCACCAGGTCGGGACGGACGCGGTCCAGGAACCGGTCCACCATGGCACTGCCGTCGAAGGGGTAGCGCACCACGGCATGCCGCGCACCGAACACCTCCTTCGCACGCGCCGTGCCGGTGTCGGTGGTGGCGCTGACGACGACGTCGGGCGCCGGATCGGCCGCGGACAGGCGCTCGACGAGCGTTCGGATCGCGTTCACCTCGCCGACCGACACCGCGTGGATCAGGATGCGGCCCGATGCCGCGGGCCCCAGTGCATCACCATGGCCGAACCGCGCCCGCCAGTCCGTGTGCAGCTTGCCGGCACGGTGCATGCGCCACGCCCACACCGGGGCGGTCGCGGCCGCCGCGGCCAGGTAGGCGGCATCGCGCAGCAGGCGCATGCGGTGAGGATACGGCGTGCCCGGGCGGCAATCGGCGGCGCGATATGCTGCGGATCTCATGGCGCAGTGGAAGCAACTCACCGAGTTCGTCGTCCGCCTGCCGCACCGCACGGGCGAGCTGGCGCGCCTGTCGGCGCAGCTGCGCGCGGCGTCGGTCGAGATCGTGGCGTTCTTCGGCCCGAGCGAGGGCAAGGCCGCCGACGGCTTCCACCTGATTCCCGGCGATGCCGAGCGGTTCCGCGCCTTCGCCTCGGAGACGGGGCTGGAGACGTGGGAGGAGCAGTGCTTCCACCTGAGCGACGCCCATCATGACGGCAACCTGGTGGCGCGACTCGACCAGATCGCAAGCGCCGGCATCAACATCCAGTTCGCCATGGCGCTGGAGGCCGGCGGGCAGTTCGGGCTCATGATCTGGGTGGATGACGAGGACGTCGATCGCCTCGCCCGCCTGCTCGGCGCCACCTGAGGCTCGGATCGATGCCCCGCCCCGCGTGGCGCATCGGGGTGGACGTCGGGGGTACGTTCGCCGACGCGGTGGCCGTGTCGCCGGACGGCGAGGTCCGGCGAGTCAAGCTGTTCACGGATGGTCGCTGGCGCCTGGCGTGCGAGCCCGCGGCGGGCGGCGTGCGCGTGGCCGGTGTTCCGGCATGGGCGGCGGCGGCGCTTGCGGGGTGTTCGGCGACGGCGGCGGACGGGCAGCGGCGTTCCATCCGGAGCGCGACCGTGGCCGGGGGCGGAGCGGTCCTTTCGCTTGTTCCGCCTCCACGCGCGGCACCTGCCTGGATCGATGTGGATGCGTCCTGCGAGGCACCCGTGCTGGCGGCGCACCTGGCGTGCGGTGTGCCGCCGGGGATGCCGCTCCCGGCGGTCGACCTTCGCATCGGGACGACCCGCGGCACCAACGCGTTGCTCGAGGGGCGGATCGATCGCGTGGCGGCGTTCGTCGATGAGGGGCTCGAGGGTCTGCTTGAGATCGGCACGCAGCAGCGGCGTGGGCTGTTTGACCTGGTGCCGCAGGTGCCGCCGCGCATTGCAGCCCTGACGCTCGGCGTGCCGGGACGGCTGGCGGCGGACGGCACGCCGGTGGGGGCGTTCGATCCGGCTGCCGTGCAGCGCGCCGCACGGGAAGCGCTCGACGCCGGTTGCACCGCGGCGGCCGTGGCGCTCATCCATGCGTGGCGCGCGCCGGAGTGCGAACGACGCGTGGCCGACATCCTGCGCGAGGAAGGCTTCGCGCGCGTGAGCCGTGCGGCGGAGGTATCCGCGGCACCGCGGCTCCTGGCCCGCGCGCAGACGGCCGCCGTCGATGCCGCGCTCGGCAGCGCGGTCCGCGGCGTGCTGGACCGCGTGGCGGGAGGCATGGGATGCGCCACCGTGTTCGCCGCCGCGAGCGACGGCGGCGTGGTGCCGCTTGCGGAGTTCGCCGCAAAGGACAGCCTGCTCAGCGGGCCCGCCATGGGGTGCGCCGCGGCCGCCGCGGCGGCACGCACGGACGGGTGCATCCCCGCGATCTCCTTCGACATGGGCGGCACCAGCACGGATGTCGGGCGGATCGATGCCCG